>NZ_JBVAPG010000073.1:0-42399 GCF_055413685.1 Bradyrhizobium sp. LeoA1Lang
AAATCGTGCCACAATGGCCGGCGGTGGGCGTGCTCTTGGTCGATGCTTGCATCAGACTCTCCGATGGTTCGAGTGTGGAAACCCAAACCTACCGGAAAGGGCGCGCTCACCGCCCCATGGAATCTACTCACTGCTCACTAGAAACCGAGGAGCCCCCATGGCACGCAAACTGATCGACATCTCCGTTCCCCTGCAGAACGACGTGCCGGCCGATCCGCCGGGCAACCACCCGACCATCCAGTATATCGATCACCAGCAGGGCCTGCCGCGCATGCTGGAATTCTTCCAGGGGTTACGAGCGGAAGAGCTGCCGGACGGGCAGGGCTGGGCGGTCGAGCAGGTCAATCTCTCCACCCATAATGGCACGCATCTGGATGCGCCCTGGCACTTCCATCCCACGATGAATCGCGGCGAGCGCTCCTGGACCATCGACGAGGTGCCGCTGGAATGGTGCTTCCAGCCCGCCGTCAAGCTGGACTTCCGGCATCTGCCGGACGGCTATGTCGCGACCGCCAAAGACGTCGAGGAGGAGCTCAAGCGGATCGACCATACGCTGCAGCCACTCGAGATCGTCGTCGTCAATACCAGCGCCGGCGCGAAATTCGGTCGGCAGGATTACGTCGTCTCGGGCTGCGGCATGGGCTATGAGGCGACGATGTATCTGTTGGAGCGCGGCGTGCGGCTGACCGGCACCGACGGCTGGAGCTGGGACGCGCCGTTCGTCTACACCGCGAAGAAGTATGCCGACACCAGGGACGCCAGCCTGATCTGGGAAGGGCACAAGGCCGGCCGTCACATCGGCTATTGCCACCTCGAGAAGCTGCACAATCTCGAACTGTTGCCTTCGACCGGCTTCATGGTGTCGTGCTTCCCGGTAAAGATCGAGCGCGCTTCGGCCGGCTGGACGCGTGCGGTCGCGATCCTCGAGAGCTGAGCCGCGCGCAAGCGTTTTCGAGCGAAGTGGATACCGGTTCGCGTGAAGAAAACGCGTCAAAACAAGAATCCAGAGCTTCCTTGCCAAAAGAAAATCAGGTGCGCCGTTTCCGACGCACCTGATTTTTTCCTTCGATCCAGTGCAGTAACGTCGGACTTACGCTACTACCTGCAGACGCGAACGCCGCGCGGGGTCCACCAGCAGCGTGGACCACCATAGTAGCCGTAGCCACCACGGGGATACCAGCCACGGCGATAGCCGCCGCCGCGATAACCCCATCCG
This sequence comes from Bradyrhizobium sp. LeoA1Lang, assembly GCF_055413685.1. Taxonomy (NCBI): domain Bacteria; kingdom Pseudomonadati; phylum Pseudomonadota; class Alphaproteobacteria; order Hyphomicrobiales; family Nitrobacteraceae; genus Bradyrhizobium; species Bradyrhizobium sp. LeoA1Lang. The sequence goes on from NZ_JBVAPG010000073.1 coordinate 1,217, forward strand.
CCGCCTCGATATCCGCCACGATAACCGCCGCCGCGCCCGCGCCACTGCGCCTGCGCCGACGAGGTGGTCGCGCCGACCAAAATCGCCGAGGTGCTGGCGACATAGACGAACAGCAATGCCACCGCGGCAAGGCAGCGCGTCAGGAAATTGTAGCGTTTAACCATTCAGTAATCTCCCGGTCACTTCCATACATCCAAACAATCCGAACTGTCTTGCTTAGACGTTTGAGACAGCCACTAGTTCAGATGCACTAAGACAAAATTTTGTCGAACGTTCTTGCGCTTCGCAAAAACTCTATTGGGCGGGTCGGGTAAGGTCAAGTTATGGTCCCGCTTGCAGAAATGCATCGTTTGTCCTGCTGTTCATCCATCGTTCATCTTGTTCATCTTCGTCGTACCCAGTGATTTGTGCGCTACCGAACCAAGACGAAAAAGATTTCGACAAAATCCCGCAGAGAACTTGATGTCGACACGATCGCGCTCCTAAGCCACGCGATGATTCCCGCCTGACGAGTCCCCATGCCCAAGCAGCACACCTATGTCCTCGGCCTCAACACCTACGATCATGACGTCAGCGCCTGCCTGTTGCGCGACGGAGCGATCGCCTTTGCGATCGCCAAGGAGCGGATCACGCGCGAGAAGCACGCATCCGGATTCCACAAGGAGGCGATCGACTATTGCCTCAAGGCCGAGGGCATCACGCTCGATGACGTCGATCTGGTCGTCAGCAATTGCTACATCCTGCCGGTGCCGGAGCTGGAAGAGCGTCTGATCTATCAGGACATGGCCGGCTTTCTTCCGTATCCCGAGCGGCAGGAGGCGTCCAAACATCCGCTGTTTCGTTCGACCTCGGGCAAGGTGCGATCGGTCTCCCACCATCTGGCGCATGCCTACAGCGCATTTGCGGTGTCGCCGTTCGATGAGGGCGTGGTGATGGTGGTCGACGGCGTTGGCAACTATCAGTCCGACGTCATGGAGACATATCCGAATGCTGATGCGGCGTCGCCGCTGGCGCGCGAATCCGAAAGCTACTACCACTTCGCGGGCGAGAAGTTGGAATGCCTGAAGAAGGTCTTCATGGAGCCTTCGCGCGGCATGCTCAGCGACGAATTCTACAACATGCCGGGCCTCGGCGCGCTCTACAGCCGCGTCTCGTCCTACGTGTTCGGCGACTGGAACAAGTGCGGCGAACTGATGGGCCTTGCGCCCTATGGCCGCCGCGAGCAGGTCAAGCATCTCCTCGATATGAACGACGGCAAGTTGTATGTGCCGCCCTGGACGAGCGAATTCCACGAACCCTATCTGCTCGACAGCGGCAGTTGGGAGAAGAACCCGGCGATGCGTCACTGGGAGGACATCGCCTGGCGCGTGCAGGACGACACCGAGAACGTGCTGCTCGCCCGCGCGCGCTGGCTGCGCGAGACCACGGGCGCGAAGAACCTTTGTATCGCCGGCGGCGTCGCACTGAATTGCGTGGCCAACGGACGGATTGCGCGGGAAGCCGGTTTTGAAAATGTGTGGATCCAGCCCGCGGCCGGCGACGACGGCACCGCGATCGGCTGCGCCTATTACGGCTGGCTCGAGATCCTGAAGCAGCGGCGCAACTTCGTAATGGAGCACGCTTACGTCGGCAGGCCCTATAGCGAGGCGGAGGTCGCGGCCGCGCTGCAGAAGTTTTTGGTGCGCGTGCAGGTGGACATCAGGCGCAGCGACGATATCTGCCGCGACACCGCCAAGCTGCTGGCCGACCAGCGCGTGATCGGCTGGTTCCAGGGGCCGTCCGAGTTCGGGCCGCGTGCGCTCGGCAACCGGAGTCTGATCGCCGATCCGCGCCGGGCTGACATGAAGGACATCCTCAACAGCCGCGTCAAACACCGGCAGGCGTTCCGCCCGTTTGCGCCGCTCGTGCTGGCCGAGCGGATGACGGAGATCTTCGAAGGCGAGGAGGATTCGCCGTTCATGCTGATCGCCAAGCCCGTCCGTCCCGAGTGGCGCGACAAGATTCCGGCGATCGTCCATGTCGACGGCACGGCGCGCGTGCAGACCGTGCGCGAGGCGACCAATCCCAGGCTCTACCGGCTCTTGAAGGAGTTCGAGGCGCTGACGGGGGTGCCGGTGCTGATCAACACCTCCTTCAACGTCAAGGGTGAGCCGATCATCGAGACGCCGGAGGACGCCGTGAACTGCTTCCTCGCCACCGGGGTCGACAACCTGATCCTGCATGACACGATCGTGTCGAAGGGCCGGATGCACAAGGTCGTCGCGCCGCTGGTCAGGACTTATGGCGATGTCGCGAGCATCGTCGCCTCGACCGCCCCGCCGCCGGCCTGAGATCTACCTCGCCCCGCTTGCGGGGAGAGGTCGGAATTCAAGCGCAGCTTGAATCCGGGTGAGGGGGAGTCTCCGCGAATCCATCTGCTACCGTGTTCGCGGAAGCGGCCCCTCACCCCAACCCTCTTCCCGTGGAGAACGGGGAGAGGGAGAGGATGGCGCTACGTTGCCTTCGCCGGCGTCGGCGGCGTTTTCGGCAGCGGCTTGTCCTGCCGTTTCGACCAGGAGATGTAGTAGGCCACGATCGTCATGATCGCGATGCCGGTGACGCTGACGAAGATCTGCGCGAGCAGCGAACCCGAGCTCATCGACAGCTCGAAATGCCCGACAAAGGACAGGAACACGCCGACGCAGAACACCGCGAGCGACTGCTGGCCGCAGACGATCAGCGGATCGAACACCTTCCACTCCAGCGCCGACCAGTCCTTCGGGATGAAGCGGATCACGAGGATGACGATGACCGCGAAGTGGATGAAGCGGTAGGGCGCAAGGTTGGTCTTGTCGTTCGGGTTGAAGGCCGAATAGAGCCAGTCGGGGAACATGGCGCCGAAATCCGGGAAGCGGCCGGCCATGGTCATGATCAGCGCGAAGATCATATAGGCGATGCAGAACCAGAGCGTGTAGGGCGAGTTGATGATGTCGGCATTCTTGCGCGCGCCGCCGAGCGCGCACCAGGCGCCGAACACGAACAGAACCTGCCAGCAGAACGGGTTGAAATACCAGACGCCGGCCGGATAGGCCGGCAGGTTCCATCCCACCTGGCGCGATACCAGCCACAGCGCGATCGAGGCGAGCATGGTCAGGTTCGGTTGCCGCAGCATGAACCAGAGCACCGGCGGGAACAGGCCCATCAGCACGATGTAGAGCGGCAGCACGTCGAGGTTGACCGGCTTGAATTTGAGGAACAGGCCCTGGCGCAGGGTCTCGGTCGCGTTATCGACGAGGCCGGCGACGTTGAACTCGTTGATGAGGTTGGAATCGCCGAAGCGCAACGCCAGGTAGCTGATTGCGGCGATGTAGATCACGAACAGGATGATATGGGCGACGTAGAGCTGCCAGACGCGCTTGGTCAGCCGGGTCGCGCCGACGACGAAGCCGCGCTCCAGCATCATCCGGGCATAGACGAAGGAGGCGGTATAGCCGGAAATGAAGACGAAGAGATCGGCGGCGTCGCTGAAGCCGTAGTTCCGCGTGGTGATCCAATTCACCACATTGTCGGGGATATGATCGAGATAGATCGCCCAGTTCGCGACCCCGCGAAACAGGTCGAGCCGGAGGTCGCGTCCCTTTTCGGGCAGGGTGGCGTTGATTTTCATGGGTCCCGCTTCGAAGTGATGCTTTCGAGAAGGCCGCGCCGCGAGGCACTCGAGCCCATCCGCGGCCAGATTGTCACAGCGCGGTAGAATGGCTATACCAGACGGAAAGGTAACATCCGGGTTCAGGAATCACCCATCACATCCGTGAAAGGTGTTTTTATACTATCCCGGGCGTTCCCTCCACACGCTCCATGTCGCACAATCCCCGAAGGTTCGACGATCCATGACGACAGCACGCATTTTTAAGCCCGCCAAAAACGCGATGCAATCGGGGCGTGCCAAGACCAGGGAATGGCAGCTCGACTACGAGCCGGAACAGCCGCGGATGGTCGAGCCCCTGATGGGCTGGACCTCGTCCGGTGACATGAAGCAGCAGCTCACGCTGCGCTTCCAGACCAAGGAAGAGGCGATCGCCTATTGCGAACGCAAGGGCATCCCTTACCAGGTGCTCGAGCCGAAGGAATCCCTCCACCGGCAGATCGCCTATGCCGACAATTTCTCGTTCCGGCGCGGCGAGCCCTGGACGCACTGAAGCCCGCAACAGGGTCCTGCGGGCTCTGGCTGCATTTCACCTCCCCTTGAAAAGGGGAGGTCGGTTTGCGCGTGACACGCGCAAACCGGGTGGGGATTCTCTCTCCATTGGCACCGGTGCCCGGGGCTGACCCCCATCCCAGCCTTCCCCCTTTCAGGGGGAAGGAGCCCAGACAGCCTCGGCCCAGGGCGCGGTCACCGGTCGCGCGACCCTGCCGGATCGGCCGCCGTCGGAATGTCGGGGAGCGGCAGCGGTGCGTCCTTGGAGACGCCGAGCACTGGAAAGCTCCTGATGGTGCGCACCTCAGCCATCGCCGAGAATTGCAGGAGCTGCTGGTGCATGCCCTGCACACCGGTTGCCACGCACTTGAGCAGGAAGTCCGCTTCGCCCGAAATGCGCCAGCACTGCTGCACCAGCGGCAGGCGGGCGATCGATGCCTCGAACGCCTCCAGCGTAACCTGGTTCTGGCTGGTCAACTGAATCAAGACAAAGGACACCACCTCATAGCCGAGCGTCCGCTCGTCAAGGCTCGCGCGGACGTCCCTGATGACGCCGCGGCTACGCAGCGCGCGGACGCGGCGCAGGCAGGCCGGCGCGGAGATGCCGACCCGTTGCGCCAAATCGTTGTAGCGCAGCCGGCCGTCCCGCTGCAGCTCGGACAAAATCTTCCGGTCGATCTCGTCGAGCTCTGTCATGGATGCCTCGTGCGTTGACGAGCGAGTCACTCGGCGGCGACGCGCCGGGTGGCCTTGCGGGGAGAGCGGGCAGGGGGAGCGGCTGCCTGCGGCGCAATGCCCGACAGCACCAGCTTTTCATGGGTGGCGATGATGGCTTCCTTCGAGAGCCGGCCGCCCGGGCGATACCAGGTGCAGGGCCCGGTCAACATCGCCAGGATCGCAAAGGTCGCGACCTGGACGTCCACCAGGTCGAAGACGCCCTGCGCAACGCCTTCTTCGAGGATGTCGGCAAGGCGCCGCTCATAGGCCTCGCGCAAGGCGATGACCGCAGCGTAATTCTTCGGCTCCAGGCTGCGCAGCTCGGAATTGGCGATGTAGACCTCACGCTTGCGCGTCATGTGATAGCTGACGTGGAAGGCGACGAAGGCGCGGAGTTTTTCCACCGCGCCAGTCTTGCCGTCGAGCGCAAGATCGAGCTGTCGCAGCAGTTCGTTGATATGGTGCTGCACCAGGTCGAACAGCAATTCCTGCTTGGTGCTGATGTGGTTGTAAAGCGATCCCGCCTGGATGCCGACCTCGGCGGCGAGCTGACGCAGGCTCATGGCCTCGTAGCCATGCTCGAAGATCAGGCGCGTTCCAGCTTTCCGGATCGCCTCCAGCGTCGTTGGGCCGTGTGAGCCGATCGTGCGCGCCATCGGAACCCTCGCAGGAGCGTTGGGAAGTTAAGGAAACTAGCGAACGATCGTATGTTTATAGCCGGAAAATCAAGTGAAAACAACGTGCTATAGCGTAGGCATTTGCTCAAGATCGAGCCTCTTGAGACGGCGATAAAAAAACGTATGATCGTTCGTTATAAAAACCCAAGACGATAGGAGGACTCATGGCCTCGAACCCGGCGGTGATGGTCAATTTCCGCAAGACGGGATCATCAGGCTTGGGCGGCGGAGCCTATCGCGCGACAAGGCGCGATATTCTAGTTTGAAGATTGTCGAAACACGCGGCAGAAAAGCGCAACATGCAGCTTCATTCCACGATCGATCCCAAATCCCAGGAATTTTCCGGCAATGCCGAGGTGATGCGCGGCCTGGTGGCCGAGCTCCGCGACAAGCTCAGCCAGGTTGCGGGCGGGGGAGGCGAGGCGTCCCGTATCAGGCATACCTCGCGCGGCAAGATGCTGGCGCGCGACCGTGTCGACCTCCTGGTCGATCCCGGCACCGCGTTCCTGGAATTGTCGCCGCTCGCGGCCAATGGCCTCTATGGCGGCGACGTGCATTCGGCGAGCGTGATCACCGGGGTGGGGCGCATTGCGGGCCGCGAATGCATCATCGTTGCCAATGATGCCACCATCAAGGGCGGCACCTATTATCCGATGACGGTGAAGAAGCACCTGCGCGCCCAGGATATCGCGCGGCAGAACAATCTGCCCTGCGTCTACCTGGTCGATTCCGGCGGCGCCTTCCTGCCGATGCAGGACGAGATATTCCCGGACGAGCGCCACTTCGGCCGCATCTTCTACAACCAGGCGCAGATGTCGGCCGCGGGCATTCCGCAGGTCGCGATCGTCATGGGCTCCTGCACCGCCGGCGGCGCCTATGTGCCGGCAATGTCGGACGAGAGCATCATCGTGCGCAATCAAGGCACGATCTTCCTCGGCGGCCCGCCATTGGTGAAGGCCGCCACCGGCGAGGTGGTCACCGCCGAGGAGCTCGGCGGCGCCGACGTGCATTCGCGGCAATCCGGCGTCACCGACCATTACGCGCAGAACGATGCGCACGCGATCGGCATTGCCCGGCGTATCGTCGCCACGTTGAAGCCGCCGGCGCGCGCCGCGCTCAATATGCGCGAGCCGCGGGAGCCGCTTTATCCGGCCGAGGAGATCTATGGCGTGGTGTCCTCCGACGGCCGCAAACCGTTCGACGTTCACGACATCATCGCGCGGATCGTCGACGGCTCCGAATTCGACGAATTCAAGAGGCTCTATGGCACGACGCTGATCTGCGGCTTTGCCCATATCTGGGGCTTCCCGGTCGGCATCATCGCCAATAACGGCATCCTGTTCAGCGAGAGCTCGCTCAAGGGCGCACACTTCATCGAGTTGTGCTGCCAGCGCGGCATCCCGCTGGTGTTCCTGCAGAACATCACTGGGTTCATGGTCGGCAAGAAATACGAGGCCGGCGGCATCGCGCGCGACGGCGCCAAGCTCGTCACTGCGGTCGCCACCGCCGGCGTGCCGAAATTCACCGTCGTGATCGGCGGCTCCTACGGCGCCGGCAATTACGGCATGTGCGGGCGCGCCTACAGCCCGCGCTTTCTCTGGTTGTGGCCGAACGCCCGCATCTCGGTGATGGGCGGCGAGCAGGCCTCGATGGTGCTGAGCCAGGTCCGGCGCGACAATATCGAGGCCAAGGGCGACACCTGGTCGGTGGAGGAAGAGGAGAAGTTCCGGGCGCCCATCCGCGCGCAATATGAGAGCCAGGGCAATCCCTATTACGCCACCGCGCGGCTCTGGGACGACGGCGTGATCGATCCCGCCGACACGCGTCTCGTGCTCGGCCTCGGTCTCTCGGCCGCCGCCAATGCGCCGATCGAGCCGACGAAATTCGGCCTGTTCAGGATGTGACGATGGACCGCTCAAAGCTCTACCGGCGTTTTCGCACCCTGCTGATCGCCAACCGCGGCGAGATCGCAGCCCGCGTGATCCGCACCGCCAAGGCCATGGGCCTGCGCACCGTCGCGGTCTATTCCGAAGCCGACCGTGACGCCCTGCATGTCGCGCTCGCCGACGAGGCCGTGCTGCTGGGTCCGGCACGGGCGCGCGACAGCTATCTCAACATCCAGCGCGTGATCGAAGCGGCGCGCGAGACCGGCGCCGAGGCTGTTCATCCCGGCTACGGCTTCTTGTCCGAGAACGCTGAATTCGCACAGGCCTGCCTCGAGGCAGGGCTGGTGTTCGTCGGCCCGACCGCCGAGATGATGAATGCGATGGGTTCGAAGTCCGGCTCCAAGGCGCTGATGGAGAAGGCTGATGTCCCGCTGGTGCCGGGCTATCATGGCGAGGCCCAGGACGAGGCGACGCTGGCGAACGCCGCCGAGCGTATTGGTTTCCCGGTGCTGGTGAAGGCCTCCGCCGGCGGCGGCGGCCGCGGCATGCGGGTGGTGAATTCGGCGGCCGAGCTGTCGGCTGCGATCGTCAGCGCCAAGCGCGAGGCCAAGGCGGCGTTCGGCGACGACCGCATGCTGATCGAGAAATACGTCCAGAATCCGCGCCACATCGAGGTGCAGATCATCGGCGATAGCCACGGCAATCTGCTCTCGCTATGGGAGCGCGAATGCACGCTGCAGCGCCGGCACCAGAAGGTGATCGAGGAAGCGCCGTCGCCGACGCTGAATGCCACCCAGCGTGAGACCGTCTGCGCCGCCGCGCGGAAGGCGGCCGCGGCCGTCAATTACGTCGGCGCCGGCACCATCGAATTCGTCTCCGACGGCAAGGACGTGTTCTTCATCGAGATGAACACGCGCCTGCAGGTCGAGCATCCCGTCACGGAACTGATCACCGGCGTCGATCTCGTCGAATGGCAGCTCCGGGTCGCTTTCGGCGAAAAGCTGCCGCTGAGCCAGAACGAAATCAAACTTAACGGTCACGCCATCGAGGCGCGGGTTTATGCGGAAAATCCGCAGAAGAATTTCATGCCCTCGGTCGGACGCATCAAGACCTGGCGCACGCCGCAAGAGGGTGACGGCTTGCGCATCGACTCCGGCTATCGCAGCGGCGATAACGTCTCGCCATACTATGACGCGATGCTGGCCAAGGTGATCGCGTGGGCGCCGACGCGCGAGGTCGCGATCGAAAAGCTCAATCGCGGGCTCCAAGAGACCGATGTTCGCGGCATCGTCACCAACATCCCGTTCCTGTCGGCGCTGGTAACGCATCCTGCCGTGGTCGCGAATGCGATCGATACCGGCTTCATCGAGCGCGAACTGAAGAGCCTGACGGAAGAACGTGGGGCCGCCGGTGCGTTCGAGCTGTGCGCTGCAGTGGCTGCGATCTTGAATGAGGAACAGAAGGCTGCACGGAAAGGGGCGCATTCGCCGTGGCAGACGTTTGGCTGGATGCCGGTTGGCCAACGGCAGCGGGTGTTCTCGTTCCGGCAGGGGCAGGGCGCGGAACAGAAGGTGACGCTGCGCTATGGCAACGGGCCGTCGACGGTGTCGGTCGGCGATCGCGAGTTCGCGCTGGCGCTGGCGCCGTCCGGGGTTGACGGATTTGATCTGACGCTCGACGGCACGAAATCCCGTGTCGTCGCCGTCATCGAAGGTCACGAGCTCTACTTGCGCACCCGCAACGGCCGCTTCGACCTGCACTGGGTCGATCCGTTCGGCGGCGAGACCGAGGAGCATGTCGGCGAGGACAAGATCGTGGCGCCGCTGCCGGGCACCGTCGTCGCCCTGCTCGCCGAGGAGGGCGCGACGTTGGAGAAGGGCGCGGCGATCCTGACACTGGAAGTGATGAAGATGGAACAGACGTTGCGCGCGCCGTATGCCGGGGTGCTGAAGAAGCTGAAATGCAAGGTGGGCGATATCGTCGGCGAGGGCGTCGAGCTCGCCGAAGTCGAACCGGTGGCCGCGTGATGAGCGACAGCGTCCGTATTGTCGAGGTCGGTCCGCGCGACGGGCTGCAGAACGAGAAGACGCCGATCAGCGTCGCCGATCGGATCGCTTTCATCGAGCGCCTGATCGGCGCCGGCCTGCCGATCGTCGAGGTCGGCGCCTTCGTGTCGCCGAAGGCGGTCCCGCAGATGGTCGGCTCCGACCAGGTGCTGCGCGGCGTGAGCCATCTTCCCGGCGAATTCCACGTGCTAGTGCCGAACGAGAAGGGCTATGAGGCCTCGCAAGCCGCCGGCGCCAAGGTGATCGCGGTGTTTGCCTCGGCCTCCGAAGGTTTCTCGCGCGCCAACATCAATTGCTCGGTCGCAGAATCGATCGAGCGGTTCAAGCCGGTGCTGGCGCGCGCCAAGGCCGATGGCATCGAGGTGCGCGGCTATATCTCCTGCGTGCTCGGCTGCCCCTTCGACGGCGAGGTCAAGCCACAGGCCGTTGTCGACGTCGCCAGGACGTTGTGGGACCTCGGCTGCTACGAGATCTCGCTAGGCGACACCATCGGCGTCGGCACGCCGGTCAAGGCGCGGCACCTGATGCGCGCGGTCGCGGGCGAGGTACCGGCACAAAATCTCGCGATGCATTTCCATGACACCTACGGCCAGGCGCTTGCCAACCTCTACGCCGGCATGGAGGAGGGCGTCCGCGTCATCGATTCCGCCGCCGGCGGCCTCGGCGGCTGCCCCTATGCCCCCGGCGCGACCGGCAACGTCGCAACTGAGGACGTCGTCTACATGCTCGAAGGCATGGGCATCAAAACCGGCGTCGACATGGAGAGGTTGCTCGCCGCGACGAACGAAGTCAGCCGCCTGCTCGGCCGTCCACCAGTGAGCCGTGTCGCCAATGCGCTGAACGCCAAGAAGAAACGCTAACTTCGTAGGGTGGGCAAAGCGAAGCGTGCCCACCATCCGCACTCCGCAAGAAGTGGTGGGCACGCTTCGCTTTGCCCACCCTACAACTGACCGTCGTCATTGCGAGCGAAGCGAAGCAATCCATCTCGCCGCTTGCGTCCGTGGAAGCAATGGATTGCTTCGCTTCGCTCGCAATGACGGATGAGAGTTACCGCACGCCCTCCGGTCCCATCACGAGATCCGGCAGCCATGTCGAGATCCCCGGGAAGAAGCAGAGCAGCAGCACCGCCAGCATCATCAGGAGCACGAACGGCAGCGTGCCCCAGATCACCTCCCTCAAGGGAATATCCGGCGCGACGTTGCGGATGACAAAGATGTTCAGCCCGACTGGCGGATGGATCAGGCCCATCTCCATCACGATGGTCATCACCACGCCGAACCAGATGATGTCGAAATTGGCGGCGCGGAGCGGCGGCAGGATGATCGGCGCGGTCATCAGGATGATCGAGACCGGCGGCAGGAAGAAGCCGAGCACGACGACCATGAGCAGGATCGCGACGAGCAATTCCCAGCGCGGCAAGTGCATCGCGACGATCGCCTCCGCCGCCGATTGCGAGATGTGCAGGTAGCTCATCACGTAGGAATAGAGCAGCGACATGCCGATGATCATCATCAGCATGGTCGACTCGCGGATGGTGGATTTCAGGATCGGCTCGAGGTCGCTCGGCTTCCAGACGCTATAGATCACCGCGATCAGCCCGAGCGCCAACAGTCCGCCGAGGCCGGCGGTCTCCGAGGGCGTCGCATAGCCGCCATAGAGCGCGATCATCACGCCGGTCAGCAGCAGCACGAACGGCAGCACCCGGGGCAGCGCGTTGAAGCGGTCGGCCATCGTGAACTCGTCGCGCTGCAGGATCGCGGAGTCCGCGCCGGTCGCGTCATAGGCGGCACGCGCGGCCGCATACTCTTTACGGAAACGGAACACCGCGTAGACGCCGAACAGCGTCACCAGCAAGAGGCCCGGCCCGATGCCGGCGAGGAACAGGCGTCCCAGCGATTTCTCCGCCGCGACCGCGAACAGGATCATGGTGATCGAGGGCGGCAACAGGATGCCGAGCGTGCCGCCGGCGGCGATGATCCCTGCGGCAAAACCGCCAGAATAGCCGCGCTTGCGCATCTCGGGAATGCCGGCCGAGCCGATCGCCGAGCAGGTCGCGGGCGAGGATCCCGCCATCGCCGCAAACAGCGCGCAGGCGAACACGTTGGCCACGCCAAGCCCGCCGGGCACGCGATGCAGCCATGCGTGCAAGGCCGAATAGAGATCCTGCCCCGCGCGGGATTTGCCGATCGCCGCGCCCTTCAGGATGAACAGCGGGATCGACAGCAGCGTGATCGAGGCCATTTCCTCGTAGACGTTCTGCGTCACGGTATCGAGCGAGGCGGTCGGCATGTAGATCGCCATGAACACGACCGCGACCGCGCCCAAAGCAAATGCAATGGGCATGCCCGAGAACATCGCAAACAGGGTGGCAAGCCCGTAACTGATGCCGATGCCAAGCACAGTCATCGGCGTGCGCCACCGATCAGGGGAATGATGATCTGCAGCAGGAGCTGCAGGCACAGCAGCGTCATGCCAAACGCCATCAGCACGTAGGGAATCGCGAGCGGCGGCGACCACATCGAGTTCGAGACCTGGCCGTCGACATAGGCTTCATGCGCCAATGTCCAGGATTTCCAGGCAAAGAAGGCGCAGAAGGCGAGGCTAGCGACATCGACCAGCCACAGCCTGATGCGATTGGCGAGCGGCGACATCAGCCCGACGAAAGCCTCGATGCTGACATGGCCGCGCTGGCCCTGCACATAGGCGGCCGTCATGAAGGTCGCGCCGACCAGCAGGAAAACTGCAGCCTCGTCCTGCCAGTAGTTCGGGCTGTGAAACAAAGCGCGGCCGAGCACGCTGTAGCTCAGGATCACGCAAGCCGCGATCAGCGCGATGGACGCGAAGACGACGATGATGTTGTTGCAGATGCCAAGCCCGCGTGACAGCGCCGCCACGAGTACATTGCCCGTGACGGCGGTCTGGCGTTCGGCTTGATCCGCGACCGGACCATGCATCATGCGGCGACGTCGCTTGCGAGCTTCAACAGGTTGGCAGCCGTCGTGGTTTTAGCACCATAGTCCTTCCAGGCGGTATCGCGCGCAATGTCGCGCCACTTGTTGACGGTGGTTGCGTCAAGCGCGCTGACCTTGGCGCCGGCCTTCTCGTAGACCTTGGCGACCTCGACGTCGTCGTCCTGCGCGCCCTTCTTGCCGAAGGCCTCGAGCTCGGCGCCGACGGCAAGGATGATGTCCTGCTGCTTCTTCGGCAGCTTGTCGAAGATCGCTTTCGACATCATCAGGGGCTCCAGCATGAACCAGTAGGAGGTGCCGGCGCCCGAGGTCAGCGATTTCGCGACTTCTTCCAGGCGGAACGAGATCAGGCTGGTGGAGGAGGTGATGCCGGCGTCGCAGGCGCCGGTCTGCATCGCCGCATAGAGCTCGTTGGAAGGCACCGACAGCACGGCCGCGCCGGCCGTCTGCAGCACCATGTCCATCTCGCGGGAACCGCCGCGCACCTTCATGCCTTTGGCGTCCTCGGGCGCCACGATCGGCTTGGAGCGGCTGGCGACGCCGCCGGCCTGCCAGACCCAGGTCAGGAGGATGATGCCCTTGTCCGCCAGGAAGTTGGAGAGCGCCTTGCCGACCGGCTCCTTCCTCCAGCGCAGGCCCTGGTCGTAGGTCGTGACCAGGCCCGGCATCAGGCCGATATTGGTCTCCGGCAGTTCGCCGCCGGCATAGGGCATCGGGTAGAGGCTGATGTCGAGCGCGCCCTTGCGCATGGCCGAGAACTGCGCGTTGGTCTTGATCAGCGAGGAATTCGGATAAACTTCGGCTGATATCTCGCCGCCCGAGCGCTTCGCCACCTCGGCGGCGAACATCCGGCACAGCCGGTCGCGGAAATCGCCCTTGTCGATGGTCCCGCCGGGGAACTGGTGCGAGATTTTCAGCGTGGTCGCGGCATGGGCGGTACCGATGCCGAAGCGCAGGACCGCGGGCGCGGCAAGCGCCGAGGCAAAAAGGTGGCGGCGAGTGAGCATAAAGTTTCTCCCATTGGAAAGGCTGTTCTTGATTGGCGATAAGGCGGAACTTGAGGGCCGCATTTAGGCGAACTTTGCCAGAATTTTCTCTAGTCTGATAGTTTGAGGCGGCCCGGTGCATTGGCGCCAACCGTCACACCAGGGGCGGTATTGTTGCACCGCACACTGCGGCCGATGGCTGCGAGTGCCTGATTTTCGGGCAACTCCGGTCCGCACGCCCCTTCAAGACTTTGTGAGGGGGTAACAAGGGCCGTTCCGGCCGCGTCGAGGTCAGAGCGGCAGACGTCGCTCCATGATCAACCCTCAGCAAGGATGACCACCATGACCTTCTCGACCCGTATCGGCCTCGGCGTCTCCGCCGCTCTCGTTGCCGTCAGCGTCGCGCTCTCGCCCGCAGCCTTTGCTCAGGACAAGATGGGCAAGGACGACGCCATGAAGAAAGACACGATGTCCAAGGATGCCATGTCCAAGGATGCCATGTCGAAGCATGACGGCATGAAGAAAAGCGACGGGATGATGAAGAAGGACGATGCGATGAAGAAAGACGACGGCATGAAGAAGAACTGATCGCCGTCTCGTCTTCACCGCGCGCGGCGCGCGGCGAGGGCACTATGCCAAGGTGCTAGCCCGGGTGGCGCGGAACGCGCAACCCGGGACATTTTCATTAAGGTCTACGAGCGGTCCCGGGTTACGCTGACGCTCCACCCGGGCTACGAGGTCTCCGCTTCACCTCGCATGCGGCGAGTTACTTCTTTTTCTTGCCGCGTTCCTTGCGGGCGGCGTAGCGCGCGTCGCGCTTGGCCTTCTGTTCGGCCTCGATCGCGGCCTGCCGCGTGGCTTCCTCTTCCTTCTCGCGAGCGATTCGCGCCACTTCCGCGGCGGCAGCCTCTTGCTCGAGTCGCTGCTGCTCGGCCTTGGCCGCCTCGCGCGCAAGCCGAGCCTGCTCCCGGCCGGCCGCGATCGCCGCGCGCTCGGCGGCGCGCGCCTGCACCGTGGGATCATCGGGCCCGGGGCGGGTGCGGAATTTATCCAGAATGTTCTGCCGGGCCTGCTGCGCCGCCTTCTGGCGGTCGGAAAAGTTCGGTTCCTTGAAGCCGCTCATCTAGAGAGCCTTGTTATCTTCACTGCTGTTGGAGGGATGACGAAAATCGGGTTCGCGCAGCACATAAGTGAACCCAGCGCAAAATGCCAGCGTCCAATTGGCATGCCAAACAGGGGAGCCATCCGTAAGCGGCAAGTTGCTGAGATTAAAGCTGACGAGTGGCGCGGCAACCACATTCCTGGTCTACGAGATGCGCAGCAGAAGTGAGCCGGTGATTGCCATGGGCAATACGGTAATTTGCGTCGAACTGCCCTAAAATTCTAGCCGAGCTAGAAGTTGTCGCGCTGACGGGAGGTTCCCAGCACCCTGGCGACCGTCTGCGCCGTGATGGCCACGCGATCGGACGTCCGCTGCGCTTCGAGCTTGTCGCGGGCCCTCTCGCGGATCAGAAGCTCGATCAATTCGAGCCGCTTGCTCTCGTCGACCGCTTCCACCAGCAGTTTTTTGTATCGATGATAGTCGTAGCCCGTTTCTTGTTTACCCATGGCACGCTCCGCACACACGCGCTTCTTGGAAGGCGCCTACTTCTTGAACAGCGCGTGGACGCGCGCAACGGATTTGCGACACTTATGCCCAGACTTTGCAGATTTGATCTGAAGTTGTTGTGATCATATGGCTACTTGCGAAGCAGCTACTGCAACCACGATCTCTTTCACAGTGACGGCGTGGGAACCGACACGATCATGACAGACCCGAGAGAAGGCGGCAGCCGCCGCGGCGCGATTGCCGGTCTCGTGATTGCGGCCGCCATGCTGGCAGCCGGCCTCTGGTTGGCGCGCGAACTGACGGCGGCGAGCAAGATGCAGGACTGCCTGATGTCGGGACGGACCAACTGCAACGTGATCCAGCCGGCGCAATAGGCCGCAGGGGCCAGCGCTAAAACGCCGCGGGCAATTGTGATGCCGATCACAGGGAGAGGGGCGACTCGGTCGTATGCTCCGCGCCAACTGAACAGGAACGATCGCATGATCCACCAACTCTATAGCCGCAAGGGACTAGCGCTGCTGGCCGTCATCGTGGTGATCGGTTTTGGCGTGGCGCTGCTTTCGGCCGGCAGCCTTTCTCAGGAGACGGTGGCGAGCGCGGCGCTCGGGCCGGGGTGGCAATGCAGCCGCATCGCCTTCGTCATGACGACCTGCACCAGGGATGCAAGGCCGGAGCGCGCACGTGCGCACGCGGAACAGCCGTCGCCCGGCTAGGCTCCCCGTCGACTGACAGGTCAGCGCGCATCGAGTGTGACCGCGGCAACATAACCGCTGTCACCTGAGATTCGCGCGGACCCTCCGCGTTGGCGCGAGGCGGGCTTTCGTGGTCAAATGCCGCGCATTGGACGAAGCGCCCGGCGTTCGACACTATTGGAGTTTTCAGATGAAAAAGTTTTCCAGCCTTGCCGCGGCCACCGCGGCGCTCATGTTGATGTCCTATTCCAGCTACGCACTGGCTCAGACCGCCCCGGCGACCGGAACTGACACCGCCGCGCCGGCCGCGAACACGGCACCACCTGCCGCGACCACGGCGCCGGCCGCCACGACAACGCCAGCCGCCACCCAGCCGGATACGAATCCGTCCACCACCGAGAAGGCTGCGCCCAAGAAGAAAAAGACCGCCGCAAAGAAACGGACGCGGCAGCAGGAGATTGAGCATTCGATCGATACCGGAACCGTGCCTGCCCGCTACCGCAGCTCGGTGCCGAAGCAGTACCAGCAATATATTCCGTTCGATAAGCGGTGATCGGCGCCTTACGGGACGACGAAGCGCGATGGGTCGTCAGTGGTTGCGGTTACCCGTGCAAAGGCCGTGATCGTACGGACTTGCCCGTTATCGTTTCCTGACATCCAAATGTATTGTGCGGGGCATTCAATCCTCGTGATTGATTGCCGCGCGTTCACTCGTCGTTCGGTTTGTCGGTTCCAATGTCGCATCACCTGCTGAAGGCCATCGACGCCATCTATCAATCCGCGGCGGAACCGTCGCATTGGCCGGTGGCCCTGCAGAGCATTGCCGATTGCCTCGACGATGTCGGCGCTATCCTGCTCTATGGCAGGGACGACGGAAGTTTTGGCGCCATCCAATCCGCCTCGCTCGATGTGATCGCGGAAGAATACATGCGCGAGTGGACTTTTCGGGATATCCGCGCGATCCGTGCGCGCGAGCGCGGCTATTTCTTCAATCGTGACGTCCTGACCGACCGTGACGTCGTCTCCGACGAGGACATCGCAACCGACCCCTTTTATTCCGAGCTGCTTCGGAAACACGGCCTGAAATATTTCGCCGCCGCAACGGTCTCGCCGGATGCGAAGATCGAGGTGGCGATGAGCATCCAGCGCGCGAGCGGCAAGCCCGCCTATAGCGACGCCGAGCTTGATCTCGTGGCCCAACTCGGCCGCCACGTCGAGCGGTCGCTTCGCCTTGGTATCCGCCTGATGGACTCCGAACTGAGCAAGCTTGGCCTCGGCGCAGCGCTGGCGAGGTTGGGAACCGGGGTCTTTGTGCTCGATTCGGTCGGCCGCGTGATCTTCTCCAACCCGAAGGCGGAGTCGCTGCTCGGGGATGGTCTCGAGATCGTGGAGGAGAAGCTTGCCGCGGGATCGTTGGCGCTGAATTCGCCGGCCTCCGCGGCCATGAAACGTCTCGCGGCGTACCGCCCCGAGGATGTTCTGGCTGGCGAAAAGCCGATCATCGTGCACCGGCGGACGTCGGGACGGCCGCTTGCGCTCTATGTCCTGCCGGTCTCGATGGCGGCCAACAGCATCAACCAGTTCCTGACCCAGGCCAGGCTGCTTATCCTCGTCGTCGACCCCGACAACAGCAGCCCACCGGACCCCTCGCTGATCCGCGATGTGCTCGGCCTGACGTTGGGCGAGGCGAGGGTGACGGCGCTGGTCGGTACCGGCCAGTCGCCGCGCGACGCCGCCGACAAGCTCGGCATCACCGAGGAGAGCGCCCGGACCATCCTCAAGCGCGTATTCTCCAAGGTAGGCGTGTCGCGGCAGGGCGAACTGGCGGCACTATTGGCGCGGCTGGTACTCAGATAGTTGCCGGCGCAAGACTCGGCAGACCGGCCATATCGCCCTCGAACGCCAGAGAAAATCATCGGACAGTTCCCATTTGGGGAATGTCGGCGCGCCCGCGACCGGTGAAGAGATCAGGTTGACCGACGGTCGGGTGAGGCGGGCGCCAGCAACACCTCACCTCCGACGATGGCAACGAGACCAAGTTTTGGGAATTGGCGCGCCCGGGTTTTGCTCGGGGCGTGGTTGGCGGGGCCAAACCACGCGGCGGCATTGATCTTCGCCGCTCGCGTCAGCTCTGCCCCAATTTCGGCCATTGTTCCAAGGCCGCGAACGGCGGCGAATTTCACCGGCAGGACATTCCGGCTTCCATCTCGCCCCAGAAGCCGCACTGCGTGGCGGGCCTTGCGTGCAGTTCGTTCCTGAGTACGAGCAGGCAGGCCCCCACCAGAAGGGCGGCCGAGAGTGTGACAAGCAGTTTTCGCATCGAGTTCCAGTGAATCGCGGACGGGAATCTGCGAGCCGCCTTAAGGCATGCCGGCGATGGCAGCAAGGCGCTGGGCGCAAACCTGCCCGTCTCTCCCTCTGGCCGCCCCATAACCGGCGGCCCGCCTTTCACCCGGTTGCGGGTGGGGGGCGTGAAACAGGGGGTAGCTACGCCATCGACGTCAGTTGGCCCAAGCGGTCGCTCAGCGCCCGGATGGTCGATTTGAGATTGTCCCGGCGCGTCGAAAGCGTTTTGGCGAGCAGCGGATATCGCGGGTCCGCAGCGTTGCTGACCCTTCCGGTGGCTTCCTCCGTCGCGATATCGCAATCGAGGATCCGGACAGACCTTTGCAGATCCTCGAGCATTGTCTGGATGACGAGGACGTCACGTAACGCGGTGATGCTGGAATTCCCAGTCTGAGACGCGGCACCCATGGGCATTGCTCCCGCTTGATCCAACTCGGCGCAGCCCCGTCGGGGCTGCAGTGTCGGAGCAGCGATTAGCAAGACCTTTGCCAAATTCGGCAACCAGGGATTAACCATGCCAAGGCGCCTCCCGCGTGCCTCTCCAACGGTCGCGCGAGCCGCAGAGCGTTGCCCCGGAAGATGTCTTTGCCCGAGCGTGCACCTCATCAAACGGCCCCAGGTGCGCTGGGGCCGCCAACCTTGGAGGTTTTCCTCCGGCCGGTGGGGGTAGGGGGCGTTCGACCGGAAGCTGGGATTCGACGCAACGCCCGCGGTTTCGTTCCTCGGCACGCGGACACTACCTGCTGATGCGCGCCAGGCGGACGGCGATCCGGCTCTTTTTCCGCACCTTGATTTTGAAATCGTCGATCCGTTTTCCCAACCTTAGCTGCGCGACCAGCCATCGCGGCTTCTTGCCTCGACCAGCCCAGGTTTCTGATGGCTGAGCAGGATTGCGGTACTTGGGCTGTATCTCCGGATATGGCCGGCGCGCCGAAGTGGGAGTCCGCAGCTTCTTCAGACGATCTTCCAACTGCGCCTTCATCGACTGAATCTTCAGTCGCAGGACGTCAGCGAGTTCGACACGCAACGTCCACAGGCGGTCAGAACTCATCCGCTTGAGTTCGGTTCGTCTCATGACATGACTCCATCACGATCCCAACCTCATTAATGATCGCTCATTATCCACCCGCATCCCGCCGGGTACGCTGCGACAAAACGTGCCTCAACAATGACGAATCCGTGTAAGGGTGCATCATCGTCTGCAAGATGATTTGATGATCAAATTCGCACCTTGCGAACCGCTCTGCAGCCGTCGCGCAATTGCGCAACAAAGCGACCATCGATATCAATCGGCGTAGCGGCGCCCTCTCTCAGCTCATGATTCTTTCGCGATGGCTCATCATCTGTTGTTCCTGTGCACAGGCAATTATTACCGCAGCCGGTTTGCAGAGGAGCTGTTCAATCACCGCGCAGGGCTGGCCGAGTTGAACTGGCGCGCCTTCTCGAAAGGGGCCGCGGAGAGGGGATCGCCCAACAATGTCGGCCCAATGTCGCCTTTCGCTCTCGATGGTCTCCAGGCCAGGGGCGTCCGGCCGGTCGGAAACTTGCGGTACCCTCAACCCTGTACCCTGCCTGACCTGGAGAGCGCGGATCTCATCATCGCGCTGAAGGAAGCAGAGCATCGGCCGCTCATCGAACGGCGTTTTCCGGAGATGGCGGACAGGGTGAGATACTGGCATGTGGACGACGTGGACGTCGCCAAGCCTGCCATTGCCTTGGCCTTGATCGACCACCTCGTTGAAGATCTATTGGGCTCGCTTTCGGACGCGCGCGTGTCCTGAACGGCGCGGATCGTCTTCATCGTCAGGCGTAGCGCAGCCGTCGTCGAAGGCAGCCAAACGGAGATCGATCTGCCGGCCGTCGTGGGTGTGGAAGACTAGTGCGCGGTCCGCCTGGCCTTGGTCGCCTTCTGCTGCCGGTAAGCCTTGAATTGAGTCAGTATCTGCTGCGGATTCAGCTTTTCCGCTTGCCTGACCTGCTCTCTCAACCATTCCAACTCGGCGAGCTGTTCGAGTAGATCGGGTGAAAATAGCTCTAATAGTGATCGTTGGTTCCTGGAAATCCGGAGCTTCTGCCGCAATTACGCAACTCCCATACGCACGCGTGCATTCTCTGGATACCTTCTACGCTGAGCTGTGATCGCGATATATCCGGGAAACCACTGCCACTACTTAAGGCTGAGATTCCGCGTTGCAGCGACCGGATATCTCAGGAGCGACCGGGCTGATCCCCTTGCGTGGGAGCCCCGCTGCCGACCTTTTCCCGGGATCCCGCGGCTTCGTTCGCCGGCTAGGCCGGGACGATGGTTCTACCTGTCCGCGAACGCGTTGCCCTTGCGGATCGAACAGCCCCGTCCGGTAACGGATTGGGAAAGAACTTCGAACGACCAGCAGGTGCAGGCTCGGGGCGATGCTCCCAACAGGAGGCAAGCAAGCCTTCCCTTGGAGTATCCCATGATGAAAGTCGAGCGGGTGCGCCGCCCTCGCGCTACATTTGAAATGATAGGCTTGGGTGCCTGGTCGCGTAACTCGCCGGCCGTCCTGGACGAGCAGGGCAGTGATTGCCGCGCCGCCTTGCTTGTGCCGACCGGGCGCCGCCGAGCAGGATTGGGGACCAATTCTAGGCCGCCCCATCGTTTTGGGGCAAGAGCGGAAGGCCCCGAAGCCCGGGCACTCCATTTTGTAAATTAGCGAGGCGGCCCTTCATCATTGTCAAAATCGCCTCTTTGTTCTCGCGGCCCTTGTCCCAAACGTAACCATGGGCGAGGCTAATCACGATGCCGCTACTAAGGTGCACCAAGAAGCCACCCGGTATGACGGTGATTAGCAAAACGGTAGCGCCGCTCCGCGCCAGACCTTTCAATGCTGGCTCAATCAGGTCTTGGAGATCATCGTGCTCAGATTCCCTAACCAGGAAATAGGCTCGCCCGAGGGCGATTAAACCAACAAGCGGGGCCACTACGTTGGCGTAGACAATGCCGCTGCATTGAGTAGCCGTGGCCGATGCGACTAATTTGGCCGGGTCGTTCCAGTTGCAGTAGATTGACACGCCGCAAATGTCGCCACCTACAAGCTGAGCCACGTTTACACAATCTAAGTGCTTGAAGTATTCGCTGACTTGATCGGCATGATCGAGGATTACGATCGGCATACCGCGAGCCGTGATTAAGTCTTTCCAATATTCGTTCGCCCAGGTGCCAAGTTGGTCCAGCGCGCCAAGGTCGGGCAACGCCGTGCCAACGGCCTTCCAACTACCCGCAAGGGTGTGGCCACCATCGTAGAGCCTGTGCCAGCCGCCGCCGATGTGTGTGCGAAGATACTCAGCATCCATAGCCTTGCTGGCGACGGTCGCGTACTGGTTGCTCAGGTGATCTGCCAGCCAATTGCTGAATTCGCTGTTGTTCTTCCAATCGAGCGCGGCCGTATACGCCTCGCCGGCAACAGAGGCGGTCGCGCTCAGCCCGGCTGCTATTGAGTTACGGACGCGTCCGGAGGCCACGCGCGTGGCGTCCCGCCAGCCGGATGTGACTTGCGTGGCGCGTTGACGCCAAGCTTCCAGAAAATCCATCTTGCCCCCTAAACGCGAGTGGAATCTTACCGAATGTCAGTCACAGGCCGGCGGCGGCGCGTCTTCGTGGTCGCGCAATTGGCGCGCGCTCCGAAGAAATCGATATTGCGTGCCAGCCGAGCCTTCAAAACCCGGGATCGCGAGAACCATAAGGGTTTCGTTTTCGGCGACGGTTCGTGGCAAATGCGGTGAACTCAAATTGTTGTTGCCCCATGGATGGCCCCCAGTTTTCTCAACTATTGGCTGCTTCCTCAGATGCCGCAACCCTAAAACTAGGTCTGACCCTGATATCAAGGAAAGCGCGATGCGGTCGCATCGAAACGTGCCCCACATGACGCAAGACGACCAAACTGTTACCCTTGTCTCCGGTACCAACCGTAACCCATGTGTCCGGAACGGACCAAAATGAAGTGGCGATCCCAGCAGGATTCGAACCTGCAACCCGCGGAGTAGAAATCCGCTACTCTATCCAGTTGAGCTATGGGACCGTCTTGGCGCGGCATCGGCCATCTGGCCTTTCTTTAATATAATCATAGGCCTGTCGCCAGCATGGCAGAGCGGAAAATAACAGGAAAAACATAAGGCTGGGGTCCCGACTGGGGGCCACTGCCAGCCTTCTTGAAATCCGGCAGGCGGGCCTCCCGAGCCCCGGAATACGACCACTCGGGGCGAACCGACAGGGCCGAATGGCGGTGTCCACGCATTTGCTGGAAAATAGCGCCCGGACCTCAAGACCGGGAGCCTCCGCTGCCTTAGCCGTCGGTATCATTGTGAAGCCTGAGTCCCTGTGGCCCGGCTGGCTGCATCAGTTACCGACGTGGCGTCCACCGCAAGGCTCGCACACGCCTCTTCCTCTGCGCCAGGCGAGGGGCGCGACCGGAATTCGCACCCGGTCGAATTGTTTCCAAATGTTTCTGACAGTAGGGAGGTGGGCACTGCCGAGAAAAGCTTGGACGGGAGGCGTCGATGACCTTGATACAGAGAGTAAAACGCAAGCTGTTCCCGCCTCGCGAAGTCATCGAGGGCTATGAGAGCGAGGAGTTGGTCGAGACGATCTTGCACAAGACCATCGCTTACGATCCTACCGGCGACTGGCCGCTGGTGGCCGGGATCAAGTCAGTGCTCGATTTCGGAGGCGGCGCCGGCCTGCATTACAAGCTCGCCCGCAAGCAGGCGCCGGACATCCGCTGGGCAGTGGTGGAAACGCCGGCCATGGCGCGCCGCGCGCGTCAGTTGGCGACCAATCGGCTGATGTTCTTCAGCGACATCCATGAAGCCGCTGACTGGCTCGGAGAGATCGAGCTGATGCACTCGAACGGCGCCATCCAATACGTTCCGGAAGCAACTGAGACCATCCGGGCCTTGTGCGCCACGCAGCCGGCGGCGATGGCATGGTATCGGGTGCCGATCAGCGACGCCGACCCCAAAGCAGAGGTGCAGACATCGTTCCTCAGCGACAACGGACCGGGAGCGCTGCCGACGTCGAAGGACAAGCTCGTCAGGTACGCGAGGAACTGGATTCCGGCGCAAGCCTTCCTCGCTGCGCACCAGGGCTATCGCATCGCCGAGCGCAGCCCGGATCCGCGCGAGCACGGCACGCAGCAGTTCCGCTTCCTTCGACATTAGATCATGATCCGATTAGACGGAATTGGATCATGATCTTCTCTCTTTGTTTGAGCATGATCTTTTCGGAAAACCGGTTTCCACTTTTCCGGATCATGCTCCAAGGCTGGGCGGCCGCCCAGCCTGCCGATGCGAAAGATCCGATTTTTCGGCGACCCGATCCGAACCATTTTCTGATATCGGGCGACAAAGGCGTGCGGGTGGAGCGCGGGTTGCGGTCCACGGTCACCGCCTGCCGCGCCGGCGCTCCGCCGGCCGGGGATAATGACTGGTTTGGCAATGCCTGTTTGCGACTCCTTCGCTACGTTTGTTTCCGCGCCATCAGTCTGTCACCTTTTCGCGCCCTTTTATTCGTCACGCGGCATTCGGCTGCCGCCCCGGGAGATCCGTCATGATTGGTTTGGTTCGTGTCGCAGCTTTTTGCGCAGCGCTGGCGCTTGGCCTCGCGACGGCGCAGGCGGCTGACAAGGCGTTCAAGCGCGACGACCTCGCCGATTCCGCGATCAAGCTGGAGGCGCAGATCAAGAGCGAGGCGGGGCCGGTCGCCAAGAGCACGGCGACGCTGAAGACCGATGCGGATGCCGCTTTCAGGCGCGCCGATTTCCGCACGGGCCTGCAGATCCTCGGCCAGATCGCCGCCACCACGCCGGAGGACAGCGGCAACTGGCTGCGGCTTGCCCGCACCATCTTCCAGATCCGCACGTCGAGCTCGAGCGAGCAGACCTTCCTGCTCGAGCGCGCCTCGACCGCCGCCTATATCGCCTATCAGCGTGCCGGCAACCAGGCGGAGGAGGCCGATGCGCTGGCCGTGCTCGGCCGGGCGTTCTCGGAGCGCAAATTGTGGCGGCCGGCGCTCGATGCGCTCCGGATGTCGCTCGACATGCGCGAGGTCGCCGAAGTCCGCGGCCAGTATGAGAAGATGCGCGACGAGCATGGCTTCCGGCTGCTCGACTACAGCGTGGATTCCGATGGCGCCACGCCGCGCGCCTGCTTCCAGTTCTCCGAGGAATTGGCCAAGCGCGTCGATTTCGCGCCGTTCGTGGCGCTTGCCGGCACCGACAAGCCGGCGCTCACCACCGAAGGCAAGCAGCTCTGTGTCGATGGGCTGAAGCATGGCGAGCGCTACAATGTCAACCTGCGCGCCGGCCTGCCGTCGACGGTGAAGGAGGTGCTGCCGAAGTCGGCCGAATTCAACATCTATGTCCGCGACCGCAAGCCGTTCGTGCGCTTCACCGGCCGCGCCTATGTGCTGCCGCGCACCGGCCAGCGCGGCATCCCGGTGGTCAGCGTCAATACTCCGGCCGTGACCATCAACGTGTTCCGGATCGGCGACCGCAACCTGATCAACACGGTGATCGACAGCGACTTCCAGCGCACGCTGAGCAGCTACCAGCTCTCGGATCTCGGCGACCAGCGCGGGATGAAGGTCTGGTCCGGCGAACTCGCGACCGCGACCACGCTCAACCAGGACGTCGTCACCGCGTTCCCGGTCGACCAGGCGCTCGGCGACCTGCAGCCCGGCGTCTATGTCATGACCGCCGCCGCCAAGGGGCCGAGCAGCGACGATGACGGCACGCTGGCGACGCAATGGTTCATCGTCTCCGACATGGGGCTGACAGCGTTCTCCGGCAATGACGGCATCCATGTCTTCGTCAATTCGCTGGCGTCCACCGAGCCGGTTGCCAAGGCCGAGGTAAAGCTGGTCGCTCGCAACAACGAGATCCTGGCCACGCGCAAGACCGACGAGACCGGCCATGTGGTGTTCGAGGCCGGGCTGGCGCGCGGCGAGGGCGGCCTGTCGCCGGCGCTGCTCACCGTCATGAGCGAGAAGTCGGACTATGCGTTCCTGAGCCTGAAGAGCAATGCCTTCGACCTCACCGATCGCGGCGTCGCGGGTCGCGCGGTGCCCGCGGGCGCCGATGCCTTCGTCTATGCCGAGCGCGGCGTCTACCGCTCCAACGAGACCGTCTATCTCACCGCGCTCTTGCGGGACGGGCAGGGCAACGCCATGACCGGCGGCCCGCTGACGCTGGTGATCGAGCGTCCCGACGGTGTCGAATTCCGCCGCGCCGTGCTGCCCGACCAGGGCGCCGGCGGCCGCAGCATGGCCGTTGCGCTGAATTCGGCGGTGCCGACCGGCACCTGGCGCGTGCGTGCCTTCACCGATCCGAAGGGAGCGTCCGTCGGCGAGACCACCTTCATGGTCGAGGACTACATTCCCGAACGGATCGAATTCGATCTGACCGCCAAGGACAAGGTCATCAAAGCTGAAGTTCCAGTGGAACTTAAGGTCGACGGTCATTTCCTTTACGGCGCGCCGGCGTCCGGGCTGCAGCTCGAAGGCGACATGCTGGTGACGACGGCAGCCTCGGGACGTCCCGGCTATTCCGGCTACCAGTTCGGCGTCGCCGACGAGCAGAGCGCCAGCAATGAGCGCACCCCGATCGAGAACCTGCCGGAGTCGGACGCGAAGGGCGCGGCCGTCTTCCCGGTGAAGCTGGAGAAGGCGCCGACCTCGACCCGGCCGCAGGAAGCGCAGATATTCATCCGCATGGCGGAGACCGGCGGCCGCTCGGTTGAGCGCAAGATCGTGCTCCCCGTGGCGCCGGCGAGTTCGCTGATCGGCATCAAGCCGTCGTTCGGCGACAAGAGCGTGGCGGAAGGCGACAAGGCCGAGTTCGACGTCGTGTTCGTCGATCCCGACGGCAAGCAGCTCGCGCGCAACGGTCTGCGCTACGAACTCCTGAAGATCGAGTCGCGCTACCAATGGTATCGCCAGGGCTCGTCCTGGGACTATGAACCGGTCAAGTCGACGAGCCGCGTCGCCGATGGCGATGTCAATCTCGCTGCCGACAAGCCGTCGCGGCTGTCGTTCGCGCCGCAGCCGGGCCGATATCGCCTCGACGTCAAGTCGAACGATGCCGACGGCCCGCTGACCTCGGTGCAGTTCGATGTCGGCTGGTATTCCGACGGCAGCGCCGACACACCGGACCTCCTGGAAACCTCGATCGACAAGCCGGAATACCAGTCCGGCGACACCATGCTGGTCACCGTCAGCGCCCGCTCGGCGGGGCGGCTGACCGTCAACGTGCTCGGCGATCGCCTGCTGACGACGCAGACCGCTGACGTCAAGGAAGGCACCCAGCAGGTCAGGCTCACTGTCGGCAAGGATTGGGGCACCGGCGCCTATGTGATGACGACCTTGCGCCGTCCGCTCGATACGGCCGCGCAGCGCATGCCGGGTCGTGCGATCGGCCTGAAATGGTTTGGCATCGACAAGAAGGCCCGCACGCTCGCGGTGACGCTCTCGCCGCCTCCGCTGGTGCGGCCGGGCTCGGCGCTGAAGATTCCGGTCAAGCTCGACGGGCTCAATCCCGGCGAGGACGCCAAGGTCGTGGTGGCCGCCGTCGATGTCGGCATCCTCAACCTCACCAATTACAAGCCGCCAGCGCCTGACGATTACTATCTCGGCCAGCGTCGCCTGACGGCCGAAATCCGCGACCTCTACGGCCAGCTCATTGACGGCATGCAGGGCACGCGCGGCCAGATCAGGACCGGCGGCGATTCCGGCGGCGCCGAATTGCAGGGCTCGCCGCCCACGCAGAAACCGCTGGCGCTCTATTCCGGCATCGTCACCGTCGGCGCCGATGGCACCGCCGAGATCAGCTTCGACATCTCGGAATTCGCCGGCACCGCGCGGGTGATGGCGGTGGCCTGGAGCGCCACCAAGCTCGGCCGCGCCACCACCGATGTCACCGTGCGCGATCCCGTGGTGCTGACCGCGACTTTGCCGCGCTTCCTGCTCAATGGCGACCGCGGCACCATGAGCATGGATATCGACAATGTCGAGGGCGCAGCCGGCGACTACATCATCAACGTGAAGGCTTCCGGCCCGGTGAAGCTCTCGGGCAATCCCGCCACCACGGTGAGGCTCGCCGCCAAGCAGCGCACTTCGCTGTCGCTGGCACTCGACGCCGGCGGCGCCGGCGCCGGCAATCTCGATGTCGACATCATGGGCCCGAATGGCCTGACGCTGGCGCGCCATTACGCGCTCGATGTCAAGCCGGCGACGCAGGTGTTGGCACGCCGTTCCGTTCGCACGCTGGCCAAGGGCGACAGCCTGACGCTGACGTCGGACATGTTCACCGACCTCGTGCAGGGCACCGGCGGCGTGTCGGTGTCGGCGAGCCTGTCGACTGCGCTCGACGCCGCCACGATCCTCAAGGCGCTCGACCGCTACCCGTACGGTTGCTCGGAGCAGATCACGAGCCGCGCGATGCCGCTGCTCTATGTCAACGATCTCGCCGCCGGGGCGCATCTGGCGATGGACACCGCGGTCGACCAGCGCATCAAGGATGCGATCGAACGGCTGCTCGCCCGCCAAGGCTCGAACGGCTCGTTCGGCCTGTGGTCGGCCGGCGGCGACGACGCCTGGCTCGATGCCTACGTCACCGACTTCCTGACCCGCGCCCGCGAGAAGGGCTTTGTGGTGCCGGATGTGCTGTTCAAGAACGCGCTCGACCGCATCCGTAACGCCGTCGTCAATGCCAACGAGCCGGAGAAGGACGGCGGCCGCGATCTCGCTTACGGCCTCTACGTGCTCGCCCGCAATGGTGCGGCCCCGATCGGCGACCTGCGCTACCTCGCGGACACCAAGCTGAACAACCTCGCAACTCCGATTGCGAAATCGCAGCTCGCAGCCGCGCTGGCGCTGGTCGGCGACCGGGCGAGGGCGGAGCGGGTCTATGCCGCTGCGCTCGACTCGCTCAATCCAAAGCCGGCGCTTGAGTTCGGCCGCACGGATTACGGTTCGGCGCTGCGCGATGCCGCTGCGCTGGTCTCGCTCGCCGGCGAGGGCAATGCGCCGCGCGCCACCATGGTCGGCGCGGTCGCGCGCGTCGAGGCGGCGCGGGGGCTGACGCCTTACACCTCGACCCAGGAGAACGCCTGGCTGGTGCTCGCCGCCCGCGCGCTCGCCAAGGAAACGCTGAGCCTCGACGTCGACGGCCAGCCGGTCAAGACGGCGGTGTTCCGCAGCTACAAGGCTGAGGCGATGGCCGGCAAGCCGATCAAGATCACCAACACCGGTGAAGCGCCGGTGCAGGTCGTGGTCTCCGTGTCGGGCTCGCCGGTGACGCCGGAGCCGGCCGCTTCCAACGGCTTCAAGATCGAGCGCAATTATTTCACGCTCGACGGCAAGCCGGCTGACGTCAGCAAGGCGAAGCAGAACGATCGTTTCGCCGTCGTCTTGAAGATCACCGAAGCCAAGCCGGAATACGGGCACATCATCGTGTCGGACTATCTGCCGGCAGGCCTTGAGATTGACAATCCGCATCTCGTGTCCTCCGGCGACTCCGGCACGCTCGACTGGATCGAGGACGGCGAGGAGCCCAAGCATACCGAGTTCCGCGACGACCGCTTCACCGCGGCGATCGACCGGGCCGCCGACGCCAAGTCGGTGTTCACGGTCGCCTATGTCGTGCGCGCGGTCTCGCCCGGCAAATACGTGCTGCCGCAGGCCTATGTCGAGGACATGTACAATCCCTCGCGCTACGGCCGCACCGGCACCGGCACTGTGGAGGTGCGGGCAGCGAAATGAGTGGCGGCCGGACGAGGGACGGTGCCATGAAGGGGACGGCGTCTCCGCACACCCCATCGTCATGCCCGGGCTTGACCCGGGCATCCACGCTTGCCGCGGAAAAGAACGTGGATGGCCGGGACAAGCCCGGCCATGACGCCCGTGGTGGTAAGCGGCGGGTTCTACGTATCGCAGTTTTTGCTGCGGCTATTCTCATTGTAACTGCAACCGCCTTCACCGCCTGGGCCATTTCCCTCGGCCCATTGCCGCTCGCAGAGGCGCGAAAAGTCTCCACCACCATCGTCGACCGCAATGGCAAGCTGCTGCGTGCCTACGCGATGGTGGACGGCCGCTGGCGGCTGCCGGTCGATGCGAAGACATCAGTCGATCCGACCTATCTGAAGCTGTTGCTCGGCTACGAAGACCAGCGCTTCTATTCCCATCGCGGCGTCGATCCGCTGGCGCTGTCGCGCGCCGCGTTGCAGCTCGTCACCTCCGGCCACATCGTCTCGGGCGGCTCGACCATCACGATGCAGCTCGCGCGGCTGATGGAGCCGCGGCGCGAGCGCTCGCTCTACGCAAAACTGCGCCAGATCGTGCGCGCAGTGGAGATTGAGCAGCAGCTCGATAAGGACGAGATCCTCGACCTCTATCTCGCGCTGGCGCCGTTCGGCGGCAATCTCGAAGGCGTGCGCGCGGCATCGATCGCCTATTTTGGCAAGGAGCCGAAGCGGCTGACATTGGCGGAGGCGGCGCTCTTGGTCGCGCTGCCGCAATCGCCGGAGCGGCGACGGCTCGATCGCTATCCGCAAGCCGCGCGCGAGGGGCGCGACCGCGTGCTCGATCGCATGGTGGAGGAGGGCGTGCTGTCGGCGGAAGACGCGGCGCAGGCCAAGTCGGAAGCCGTGCCGAAATATCGCAAGCCGATGCCAATCCTGGCGCCGCATTCGGCCGACCAGGCGCTTGCGACGATGAAGGATGCGCGCCTCATCCGATTGACGCTCGATGCCACGCTGCAGAAGAATCTAGAATCTCTCGCCCGTGATCGTGCCGTCGCGCAAGGGCCGAACGTCTCGGTCGCGATCGTCGCAGTCGACAATGAGAGCGGCGACGTCCTCGCGCGCGTCGGTTCGCCCGATTATTTCGACGAGCGCCGGGCAGGGCAGGTCGACATGACGCGCGCGGTGCGCTCGCCCGGTTCGACGCTGAAGCCATTCATCTATGGCCTCGCCTTCGAGGACGGTTTTGTGCACCCCGAGAGCCTGATCGACGACCGCCCGATCCGCTTCGGCTCCTACGCGCCCGAAAATTTCGACATGACCTTCCAGGGCACCGTGTCGGTGCGCAAAGCGCTGCAATTGTCGCTCAACGTGCCCGCGATCGCGCTGCTCGACCGCGTCGGCGCGAGCCGCTTGTCGTCGCGCCTGAAGCAGGCGGGCACCAGCCTCGTGCTGCCGAAAGACGAAGTGCCAGGACTGGCGATGGGGCTCGGCGGTGTCGGCATCACCTTGCAGGATCTGGCGCAGCTCTATGCCGGCTTCCCCCGGCTCGGCACCACCAAGCCGCTCCGCGAGATCATGCTTGATCAAGACGAGCGCGAGCCGATGCGGCTGATGGACCAGGTTGCCGCCTGGCAGGTCGGCAATGTCCTGATCGGCACGCCGCCGCCGGAAAACGGCGTGCACAACCGGATCGCCTTCAAGACTGGCACCAGCTACGGCTACCGCGACGCCTGGTCGGTCGGCTTCGATGGCCGCATCACCATCGGCGTCTGGGTCGGCCGTCCCGACGGCGTGCCGGTGCCGGGGCTGATCGGGCGCGGCGCGGCGGCGCCGATCCTGTTCGACGCCTTTGCGCGGACCGGCAGGATTCCTGCGGCGCTGCCGAAGGCGCCGAAGGGAACGCTGGTCGCCAGCAACACCAAGCTGCCGCTGCCGCTCCGCCGTTTCCGTCCCATGGGGGAACTCGTGCGCACGGGCAGCGATCAGGCGCCGCACATCCAGTTCCCGATCAACGGCTCGCGCATCGATGTCGATCGCGCTGTAGGCGGCGAGGTCGCGCCGATGCCGGTCAAGGTCGCCGGCGGCGTCCTGCCGTTAACCATGCTGGTCAACGGGGTCGCGGTTGGCGATCTCGATAGCCGTCGCCAGCGCCTGATCGAGCCACCGGGCCCCGGCTTTGCCCGATTGACCGTGATCGACGCGACCGGAGCCGCCGATACGGTCGTTATCCGGGTGCAGTGACCCAGAGCCCACACAGGGGACAAAACGGAACCTGTGCGGTTGTTTGGCCTACGGTTTCATCGTATGCGAAGCCCATGGTTGAGACCGTCAATGTCAGGCGTTTCGGAGCAGGGCAACAGCCTGTAAAACCTGCGCATTCCAGCCGCAGGCTGGCGCTCGCATTCGAGTTTGCGACCGCCAATCACCGGCGCTCGGTTCTGTTCCTGGTGCTGTGCTGCCTGGTCCTGTTCCTGCCCGGCTTCTTCGCGACCCCGCCGATCGACCGCGACGAGGCGCGCTTTGCGCAGGCGACCAAGCAAATGGTCGAGAGCGGCGATTTCGTCGACATCCGGTTCCAGGACGACGTCCGCTACAAGAAGCCGGTCGGCATCTACTGGTTGCAGGCCGCAGTCGTTGAAACGGCCTCCGCCCTCGGCATGCCGCGGGCGCAGACACGGATCTGGCTCTACCGGGTGCCGTCACTGATCGGCGCGATCGGCGCCGTGCTTCTGACCTACTGGACCGCGCTTGCCTTCGTCACCCGGCGCGGCGCGGCATTGGCGGCGCTGATGATGGCGAGCTGCGTGCTGCTCGGCGCCGAGGCGCGCCTGGCGAAGACCGACGCGATGCTGCTGCTATCAGTCACTGCCGCGATGGGGGCTTTGGCACGGGTGTATCTGTCCTGGCAGCGCGGCGAGGATCCCGCGCATCCGCCGTGGTCAGGGCCTGTGATCTTCTGGACTGCGCTGGCCGGCGGCATCCTGCTGAAGGGGCCGCTGATCCTGATGTTCGTCGGGCTCGCCATCGTGGCTCTGGCGATCCTCGACCGCTCGCTGGAGTGGTTCTCCCGCATGCGCCCAGTCTGGGGCCTGATGTGGTGCCTGGTGCTGGTGCTGCCGTGGTTCGTCCTGATCTTCCTGCGCGCCGGCGAAACCTTCTTCGCCGATTCCGTCGGCGGCGACATGCTGAGCAAGCTCGGCGCGCAGGAATCCCACGGCGCGCCGCCCGGGCTCTATCTCGTCCTGTTCTGGATCACGTTCTGGCCGGGTGCGCCGCTGGCAGGTATGGCGGCACCGGCGGTGTGGCGTGCGCGACGCGAGCCTGGCGCGCAGTTTCTGCTGGCCTGGCTGATCCCGTCCTGGATCGTGTTCGAGGCGGTGCTCACCAAGCTGCCGCATTACGTGCTGCCGCTCTATCCCGCGATCGCGATCCTGACCGTCGGTGCGCTGGAACGGCGCGTGCTGTCGCGCTCCGTCTGGCTGATCCGCGGCTCGGCCTGGTGGTTCGCGATCCCCGCGATCGCTGCCGTGATTGCGGTCGCCGGTGCGATCAAGCTGACCCATCAGCCCGCGTTCCCAGCCTGGCCGTTCCTGGCGGGTGCGATGATCTTCGGCTTGGCCGCCTGGTGGATGTTCGAGGACAGCCGCGCCGAGCGCTCGTTCCTGAATGCGGTGATCGCGGCGATGCTGCTTGCGATCGCCATCTATGGCTTGGTGGTGCCGTCTTTGAAGCCGCTGTTTCCGAGCGGCGAGGTCGGGTACCTCCTGCGCTACGCCAATTGCCCGGGTCCGAAGCTGGCCTCGGCCGGCTACCACGAGCCGAGCCTGGTGTTCTCGACCGACACCTCGATCGTCCTGACCGACGGTTCGGGTGCCGCGGATTTCCTGGCGCAGGGCGCATGCCGGTTTGCGCTGGTGGAGGCGCGTTCCGAGCGCAATTTCGTGCAGCGGGCCGAAGCGATCGGTTTGCGCTACAACGCGGCGATGCGCATCGATGGCTATAACATCTCGCAGGGCAGGCCGATCTCCATCGGCATCTACCGTTCCGAGGACGTACACTAGAAAATGCCGGCGCCGGTCGTCCGCCATGAATCCGCAAGCTATCCGGCGCGCTTGGCCACGCTGACGGGGCGGTCGCTTGCCCAGCTTGTGCGTGCGCCGTCGCATTCGCGTCGGACGGAGGCCGGCCGGCGCGCGGCGCGGCACGGGCTGTCGCTGATCGCGATCATCGGCGCCGCCATCATTCTGCTGATGCTTGTGTTCGATGTGCCCGAGATCAAGCTGATGCCGCCGCGCGGCACTGCAAGCCTGTGGTGGGTCCGCATCCTCACCGATTTCGGCAAGGATGCCTATGTGCTGTGGACCGTGGCCGGACTGTTGATCCTGGTTGTGATCATTGCGCCGGCCTTGCACGGCATTCGGCGATCCCTGCTGCTGGGAATGGGAACGCGGCTGCAGTTCCTGTTCTTCGCGGTCTTGTTCCCGGTGCTGGTCGGCGACCTCCTGAAATGGATCGTCGGGCGCGGCCGGCCGTTTGTCGGCGGCGAGCCCAACGCCTTCAACTTCTCGCATTTCGCCGGCAGCGAGGCCTATGCCAGCTTTCCCTCCGGGCATGCGACCACCGCCTTTGCGCTGGCCTTTGCGATCTCGGCACTGTGGCCGCGGGCGCGGTTCGTGATGCTGATTTATGCGCTCGTGATCTGCGCCACCCGCCTGGTATTGCTGGCGCATCACCCGAGCGACGTGGTCGGCGGCGCGCTGGTCGGCGTGATCTGCGCCATGGCGGTGCGCTACTGGTTTGCGGCCCGGCGGCTCGGGTTTGCGATTCAGCGTGATGGCACGATCTACCCGCTTGCCGGCCCCTCGCTGGACCGCCTCAAAAGGGTTGCCGGGGGCGCTTCCGCCCCATAAAAGCGGCGCCGTCCCGCCGTATCAGGCGGTTCCGGCCGTAAGGCCGTCCAGAGAGCCAAAAATCCAGCCAAGAGTGCCGAATTGCCTCCTTCCGACCAGACCGCGGTGGCCGTCTCCATCGTTGTGCCCGTGCGCAACGAGGCCGAGAACATCGCGCCGCTGATTGCGGAGATCGCCGCCGCGCTCGGCCGCCGCTGGGTCTACGAGATCATCTATGTCGATGACGGTTCGACCGATGCGACCGCATCGCGGATCGGCGCGGCCATGAAGGAGCGCTCCAACCTGCGCCAGCTCCGGCATGCGGTCTCTTCGGGGCAATCGGCGGCAGTGCGCAGCGGCGTCCGTGCCGCGCGCGGCGCGATCGTTGCGACGCTGGATGGCGACGGCCAGAATGATCCTTCTTTCCTGCCGGATCTGATTGCCGCGGTCGAGAGCGGCAGCGGCCGCATCGGGCTTGCCGCCGGCCAGAGGGTAGGGCGCAAGGACACCGGCTTCAAGAAATTGCAGTCGCGCATCGCCAATGCCGTGCGCGGCGCGATCCTGCGCGACGGCACGCGCGACACCGGCTGTGGATTGAAGGCATTTCCGCGCGAGGTCTTCCTGATGATGCCCTATTTCGACGGGCTGCATCGCTTCCTGCCGGCGCTGGTCCGCCGCGAGGGTTTTGAGATCGCCTATGTCGACGTGGTCGACCGTCCCCGCCATTCCGGCGTCTCGAACTACGGCTTCTTCGACCGGCTCTGGATAGGGATCATGGATCTCGCCGGCGTCTGGTGGCTGATCCGCCGTAAGAGGCCGACGCCCGTGGCCACGGAAGTGACCGAGGTCACCGAAGTGACCGAAGCGACCAAGGTGACGCCCAATGAATGACTTGCTGAACTACCTGCATGACGTCTTCGTCGTGAAATTCGACGCCTGGGTTGTGCTCGGCTTCATCGCGCAGGGCTTGTTCACGATGCGCTTCGTCGTGCAGTGGATCGCATCCGAACGCGCGCGCAAGAGCGTGATCCCGGTGGCGTTCTGGTTCTTCTCGGTCGGCGGTGGCGCGCTGCTTCTGGTCTACGCGCTCTACCGCCGCGACCCCGTCTTCATCGCTGGTCAGGCGCTGGGCTTGCTGGTTTATATCCGCAATCTCTATTTCATCATGCTGAACCGTCCGTCCGTGACGTCGGAGTAATGGTCTCCTCATTCCACGGAGCCATGCCGATCGCTGACGGAGCCTGGCCAGGCCGTGTACTCAAGGACGCGATGAGGCACGCTTGTGTCCACGGCAGTAGCGTCACATTACAGAGATAACGAAGCGCAAGCTTTGAAATCCTTTAGGTCGGTTATGAAATCAAGAGCGCTTCTACGCGCAGCTACCCTATGGCTTATCGTCGGATTTGTCGGAGCGGTCGGATTTTCCGGTATAGCCGCCGCTGGTAATTTGGTGACTTCGCCCGAAGCATCCCGAAAAAACTTGGGCTCGACAGCCACCTCGGCTTGTATGGCGCCGCCTCCTTCCGGTCCAACCTATGAGGCCTGGCACAAAAGCGCGATGATCTACAATAGCGGGGTCGAATCTCATAAGCAGAAGGATAACGATCGAGCCGCCCAGTTCGATACTGCAATCAAGCTCTATCCGAACAATGCCTTGGCTCACGTGGGAAGGGGCGAAATCTACAGAGCCGAGCGAAAGTATGATCGTGCTATCGATGAATTTAGCAGAGCGATCAAAGTCGCACCAAGCTGCTTCGTAGCCTTTAACAGTCGTTGTTACTCTCGCGCAATCAGAGACGATTTACAAACCGCGCTAACCGATTGCAATGAGGCGCTGCGACTGAACCCGGGGAGCGCCGGGATGTTGGACAGTCGTGGATTCGTTTATCTCAAGATGGGCGATCTCGATAAGGCAATTGCGGATTACGACGCCGCGTTGCAGATCGACGCGAATTTAGCGTACGCCCTGTTTGGACGCGGAAAGGCGAGGCTGCTGAAGGGGGACGAACCGCGCGGCTCTTTCGACATAACGGTGGCGAAACGTATCAAGCCGGAAATTGCCGACGAGATGTCGCGTTACGGCGTAAAATAACGAGAAATTTCAAGAGCCAGCCCCAATGTGGCGCGCCAATCATCTGCGTGACGTCGGTCGCGAGCGAAAAAACGTATCTGCCGCCAGGAACTCAAAGACCAGCTCTCGATTTGTTTTTCACACTCGATGGAGCCTTGGCATGGCAGACGGCCGCTACAATGTGCTCTTTCTCTCGAATCGGAACTCGGCGCGTAGCATTTTCGCCGAAGCGGTGTTGAACCGCATTGGGCGCGAACGCTTCACTGGCTTTAGCGCCGGGTTGCGCCCGGCCAGCCAGCTCGACGAACTGGCAATCGACGTTCTGAGGGTCGCGGAATACCGCCCTGAGGGATTGCATCCGAAGCATTGGAAAGAGTTCGCGAAGGCCGACGCTCCGCCTTTGGATTTTGTGTTCACGCTGTGCGATATCGAGGCCGGAGAGCCGCTGCCGCATTGGCCGGGCCGTCCGGTAACCGGCGACTGGCGTTATCCCGACCCTGCGAGGTACTCCGACCAGCGCGAACGGCGTACGGCCCTCGCCGCCACGCTTGGTGGTCTTGAACGACAGATACTGGCCTTCATGCAACTCCCTTTCCGGTCACTCGATGAAATCAGCCTGCGCGAGCGACTGAAAGAGCTTGGCCAAGGTGTCAGCTTCGATGATCATGCGTCGGGCCCAAATATGGCTCGGAAGGCGTAGCTCGGTGCGGGACACCATTCTCGCCGTTCGCAGCGCTTCTTCGTGCCCGGGGATGGCAACCATCTTTCGCTATCGGCGGAAACGCGATTCAAGACCGGCATGAGCCGAAGCGCTCGATGATTCCGCAAAGACGGTCGCAGGATCTCGCCAGATGCTTTGTTGGGACCGTCGCGATGCCCAGAAGAAGCCCCGATCGTCCGGAAGCCGGCCGCGCGTACCAGGTCGACAAAGGCGCTGGTGCCATTCCAAACGCAAGCGTTTCCCTGGCGATGGATGTGTCTGGCGCGCCGTCGGGCAATCGCAGCAGCACAGCCAATCCCGCTGTTGCGATGCTGGCAGCTTCGACGTGCGGCCGCAGGCACTCCAGCAAGGCGTCGCGCTGAGCGGAGTAGGCTCGCTTGGTGCGCCGAAGATGGCGCAGGTAGTGGCCTTCGCGCATGAACTCGGCGGTCGCGAGTTGCACGGACGGCCCGGGCGGCGGCGCAAGGCACGCGGCGACCTCCGCGAAGCGGGACAACAGCGAAACGGGCGCGACGAGAAAGCCGAGCCGCAACGTGGGACTGATGGTCTTGCTGAAGGAGCCGATGTGGATGACGCGCCCAGCGCGATCAAGTGAGGCGAGCGCCGGCGCGGCTCGCCCCTTGAGCTGCAGTTCGCTCAGATAGTCGTCTTCGACCACCCATACGCTTGCCTGAGCGGCCCAATCGAGCAGACGCAATCGGCGTTCCAGCGAGAGAGTAACCCCGAGCGGCGCCTGCTGCCCGGGGGTCACGACAACCAGCTTGGCGTCCGAGGCGTGGCGCAGCCCATGGTCGACATCGATGCCGCTGTCGTCGACCGGTATTGGTACAAGCGATAATCTTGCGAGCTCCAGGCCTCGACGGGTGAACGGGAAGCCGGGGTCCTCGGTCCAGGCTTTCTGTCCATCGAGGCCAAGCACGTGGAGCGCCAATCCCAGGCCGCCGCTATATCCCCCGGTGATG
Organism: Bradyrhizobium sp. LeoA1Lang; assembly: GCF_055413685.1. Lineage (NCBI taxonomy): Bacteria > Pseudomonadati > Pseudomonadota > Alphaproteobacteria > Hyphomicrobiales > Nitrobacteraceae > Bradyrhizobium > Bradyrhizobium sp. LeoA1Lang. The sequence goes on from NZ_JBVAPG010000073.1 coordinate 38,755, forward strand.
ATGACCTGCGAGGCCGAACATTCGATGCCACGGGCAATGGCAAGATAGGCGGCGATTTCCCGCCGTAGTTCAAGTTCGCCGCGAGGGTCCGGGTAAATAGGTGCTGCGCGCGCCTCAGTGCGAATGGCATGGGCGCGGATTCGCGCGAGCAGCGTGGCCGGAAATGTCTCCTTTGCAGGGACCCCCATCTGAAAGATGGCCGGTCCCTGGGTCATTTCCAGGTACATCTCCATGAACGAGCCCGGATCAGGGGGCTGTTCGGAGCGGATGGCTGCGCGAGGCCGCTCCGCGACATGGGTTCCGGTGGCCCGCGATGCGACGATGAGCTGCGCTGCGGACAGCTTTTCGTAAGCCGCGCGCACGGTGCCGCGGGCGACGCCAAGCTGCGCCGCAAGGTCCTGCCAGGACGGCAGGCGCGCGCCGGGTGCGAGCACGCCACTCTCGATCGCCGCGCCGATACCCTTTCGGATCTGCTCAGCCAGCGACGCCTTCGCAGAGCGGTCGAGCTCCAATTTGAGCGGCCTAGTCACGTGCCCTGTAGTACACGATTTCTGTGCGTTCTTGGTGCTTTTTTCCGACCCAAGAGGACGACATCTAATCGAGGAGAAGGAGAAGAGCCATGAAGATACGAACTGTCATCGGCGCAGCGTCCGCTGCCATTGCCATTGCATCTGCTTCGCCCACTTCGGCCCAAGATATCGGCGGCAAGGTCACGACGAACTTCGAGCAGACGATACCCAACATTCCCGGCAAGTCGCTGATCGCCGTGGTCGTCGACTATCCGCCGGGCGGAGCCTCGGCTCCGCATACCCACGCAAAATCGTCGTTCATCTATGCCTACGTCATTTCCGGAAGCATCGAGTCGAAGGTGAACGATGGCACGACGCGGGTCTACAAGGCAGGTGAGAGTTGGTCCGAACCACCCGGCGCCAGCCATCCCATCAGCCGCAATGCCAGCAAGACCGAGCCGGCCAAGCTGCTCGCGGTCTTCGTCGTCGATACCGACGACAAGGCACTGACCACACCCGTCAAATAAGACCTGAAGATCAAGGAGAATAACAATGACCAAGCGTCTCGATTACAACCAAGTCGCGCCGAACGGCGTAAAAGCCCTTGGCGGCGTCTATGGCTATATCATGCAAAGCGGTCTTCCCGCCGAGCTGGTTGATCTGGTTTACCTACGGGTTTCGCAGATCAACAACTGTGCCTATTGCCTCGACATGCACACCCGCGACCTCATCAAGAAGGGTGTGAAGATCGAGAAGCTCGCGCTGGTGCAGGCCTGGGCGGAAGCTGGCCATCTCTTCAGCGAGCGTGAGCGTGCCGCGCTTGCCTGGGCCGAAACGGTGACACGTGTGTCGGAGACCGGCATACCGGATGAAGCGTTCCAGGCCGCGCGCGCAGTCTTTGAGGAAAAGGAACTGGTCGATCTCACGATCGCGATCGGCCTGATGAATGTCTACAACCGGTTGGCCATCGGCTTCCGGAACACGCCACAGGCGGTACTCGAAACCTGAGAAGTTGAGTGCAAGCGTCGGAGCGCAATCTGTTTCAAATGTAACCACGTAGGTCGCGGCCGAAACGCGTTTGCAACACGTGGTAGTGAGTCTCAGAGCAATGCTGCGGTCGACAATCGAGCGGCACGTGCCAGTCCTTCTGCAGCGTCATGCAAGAGGTCTCTGACGATGTCTGACAATCTCACTCTCAACAATCGTCGGTCGACGAGCGCGACCGATGTAAGTGAAGTGTTTTCCCCGCAGAAACACTTGCGTCCGACGAACGAGTATCTCACGGAATTTTCCGATGATGAAGGAGATTACTGTGTGATCCGATGCACCTTGCCCGTGGGGGCGGTGGTGCCGATGCATAGTCACGCCGACCGAGAGACGTTTTACGTGCTGTCCGGAAAGCTCGATGCTCTGCGGGCAGATCAGTGGGAGAAGCTTGAGCCAGGCAACATCTTCGATGTACCAGGCGGGACCAAGCACGCCTGGAGAAACTCGTCGCAAGTCGCCGCTTCGATCATCTGCGTGACAACAACAAAGATGGCGCGATTTCTGCAAGAGATCTCGATTCCGGCCGCCGATACGTCGCCCGAAGAGCACGCGCGGCGCTTCCTCGAACTTGTCCATGCAAAGGGGTATTGGTTGGCAAGTCCGGAAGAAAATGCTGCGGTAGGGCTGGATGTCAACTGGAACGAGCTTCGCGATTGAGTGCGCCGGCCTTCGCGACCCGCAAGCCTCCGGTCGCCGTCTCTGAAAGCGGACATTTGGGAGAGTCAGTCTAGGTCTGCTTCGGCTCAGCGCCAGCATCGGACGTTCATGCCTCCCGCGGATGAGTATCGGCAGAGGAGGAGCCCCGCTGTCGGGCAAGGCGCGTTCAGTGATTGACGCCCGGTGGTCGACACCGGGCATCGAGGTCCGTGTTATTTGATTTCCCACGACGTGTTGTGCGGGATGTCCATCGCAAAATAGTCACCCGGGCCGGCCAGCGCAGGCATAGAGATGCAAGCAAATGGTTCGCTCCCAGTGATCCCCTTATACTTCCCGGTACCGCCGGTGATGATATGAGTGCCGCAATCCAACTTCGGCTGGGACTTGTCGAGATCGCGCGTATCGAAGGTCGAGAAAATCTTGTCACCGTCGCTGTCGGCCAGCACGCAGGCGCCGTCAATGTACTTCTTGTCGCCGGACGCGACGTTCAGCGCCACGCAACGTGCTGACATCTTGTCCAGCATCTTCTCTCCCTTCATATTTTGCGTGGTCCCGACTGCCTCCAGCGTAGTGGCTTTACCGAGCTCAGCGGTGTCAATTGTCATCAATGGCCGAAAAATAAAATGCGTGACGTAGGGGGTGGTCCCCTTCTTTTCAATCGGGTCTCCCGCGACAGCCATGGGAGCAAAGGACATGAGCACCGCAGCAAGGGCCGTGGTCTTTGCGAGTCTCATCGCTGCGGCGGATGTGGCGAGTATGTTCAGGTTAATGAACTTCATCGGTTCCTCCTTCAAATCAAGCGGCGGTTTCAGGACTCTGCCGTGAACTGCCGCAAAGTTGGAGACGACCTGCATATGCCTTTCGTTGCAAACGTCGAATTGCGCGCCGGCGCTGAACGCCGACGCGGTCATCGTCTAATGATGCTTCGCCTCAGATCGACGAAGTATGTGGGGGATTGCGGCTCCGATCATCGGCGCATGACCTCGACACAAGGCATAACTCACGATCCGAGCGATCGGGACGGTACCATGGGGCGTGGCGGACGTCAGCCGTTCATATTCGCAAACAGCAGCACGTATTGTCAGTTGTCCTGACGCTATGTCGAACATGCGGTTGAGCTGTCGAGCTTGGCATCGCGGCTCAGTGGTGGCTGCTTCGCTACGGGCGCAAGGACGATTTCGGCACGAAGGTGCGACGAAACGACCCGACGGGCAAATCAGCCAAAGGTCTGTCCATCCCTTGGCGAAGAAATAAATCGCTTAACCCGTCGGGCAAATCAGTGATTTAACTTCGCGCGTCTCACGGCGGATGAGCGACTATCTGGATTGTCAAGTTGCATTGGCGTAAGCGGCACGCGCCTCGCGTGCTTTGGCGTTGAGGCGGACCAGGAGCTTACGGGCGAGCGCAATGCGAATGACCATTTTTTCCTTTC
>NZ_JBVAPG010000074.1:0-41652 GCF_055413685.1 Bradyrhizobium sp. LeoA1Lang
GCTGGGTTGCGGCCCTTTGCCTTTCCCCCGGCCCTCTCGTCTTCTATCCCCTGGTGGGGTGTTTGTGGTGCTGGCGCGGTTTTTTTTTTTGGGGGTGTGTGGCGGGGGCGCCTACCCCCCCGCCGGGCGGTCGCTGTGCCTCGCGCCTCGCGGCCCCCCTCGACCCGGTCGCCTCTCCCGGCGCGCGCATGAACAGCGGCGTGCCGGTATCGACACGCACCGCTTCATGCGAGGTCTTGATCGCGGGGCTTGCATAGAGCGTGTGCGAGGCGTCGGCGGCCGGCTCGTAGAAATCATCGAAGGTGCTGGTCGTGACCTTCGCGTGGTGATCGATCGCCGTCAGCCGGCCCTCGCCATCGGTGCCGATGCGCAGCGTCTGCCGGGTGGGCGGGCGATGGCCGACCGGACCGTACATCTGGTCACGGCGCAGCACGAGCTTGACCGGACGTCCCACCAGCTTGGCGGCCATGATGCCCAGCACTTGCGGCCCGGAGACCAGGCCCTTCGAACCGAAACCACCGCCGAGGAACGGGCTGCGGATGTGGATATTAACAGGCGGAATGCCGAGCAGTCCACCGAGCCGCATCTGTGCCATCGCCATGCCCTGGCTCGGCGTATCGATCGAAAGCTTGTCGCCGTCCCAAGACGCGACCATCGCGTGCGGCTCCATCGCATTGTGGTACTGCGCCGGCGTTTCATACGTCGCCTCGATGCGGTTCGATGCACCGGCGAGCGCGACGTCGACATCGCCGTGCCGGACCTCGGCCGGATTGCCGATACCGACCACTGGCGGCGCATAGCTCTCCGCGCCGTCAAGGCCGACCCGCGCGGGCTCGATGTGATATTGCGGCGACAGCAGTGCCGCGCCTTCGGTGGCAGCTTCCAGCGTCTCGGCAATCACGACCGCGATCGCCTGGTTCGCGTAGCGCACCTCGTCGTTCTGCAGGAGCTCCATCTTGAACGCGAAAGGATTGGGCTTGCCGTCCGGGTCTTCGGCAAGCGGCGGCTTGTGCGAGGGCGTCATCACGTCGACGACCCCGGGATAGCGCTTGGCGGCATCGACATCGAGGGAGGTCACACGGCCGCGCGCGATGGTGGAGACGGCGATCACGGCATAGAGCATTGCCGGGGGGTGATTGTCGGCGGCATAGCGGGCTTGACCCTTGACCTTGAGGACGCCGTCGCGGCGGGTCAGCGGCTGGCCGATGTTCGAGCCGTGCCTGAGATGGGCGGGATCGCGGGTGAGCTCAAGCGACATGGCGCACTCCTGATGAGAAGGGAGAACCGGGAAGCGCGGGAATGCGCGCCGGTGTGCCCGCGGTGGCGAGCGTCAGCGCCCGCACCACGATACGCTCTGCGAGTTCGATCTTGAACGCGTTGTCGCCGGACGGCTTTGCATCGGCGAGCGCGATGCGTGCCGCCTCGCGGAAGCCGGCAGCATCGGGCGCGGCGCCGGCAAGAACCTGCTCCGCCGCCCGCGCACGCCAAGGCTTTGCCGCGACGCCGCCGAGCGCGAGCCGTGCTTCACGGATCGTACCTTGCTCGATCCGCAGGCTTGCGGCGGCGGACACGACCGCGAATGCATAAGAGGTACGCTCGCGAACCTTGATGTAGCGTGCATGCGCGGCAAAGCCACGGGCCTCAGCCGGCAGCCGCAGCGCGACGATCAGGTCGCCGCGCTCGAGCAAAGTCTCCCGCTGCGGCGTATCGCCGGGCAGGCGGTGCAGCGCCTCGAGCGCCACCTCGCGCCGCCCGCTCTTGCCTTCGATCTCCACGACCGCGTCGAGCGCAACCAGCGGCACGCAGAAATCGGAAGGATGCGTGGCGATACAGGCTTCGCTCCAGCCTAGCACAGCATGCAGGCGGTTCTCGCCATGACGCGCGTCGCAGCCTGCGCCGGGCCAGCGCTTGTTGCAGGCGCTGGGGGCGTCGTAGAAATAGGCACATCGCGTCCGCTGCAGCACGTTGCCTCCGACAGTCGCTGCGTTGCGAAGCTGCGCGGAAGCTCCCGACAACAGCGCTTCGGCCACGGACGGAAAAGCGCGAGCGAACTCCGCATCGTGCGCGAGGTCGGCATTCCGGACCAGCGCGCCGATCCGGACGCCGCCGTCGGCAAGATATTCGACGCGGTCGAGCCCCGGCAGGCGCGTGACATCGACCAGCCGGCTCGGATGGCAGACGCCGCCTTTCATGAGGTCGAGCAGATTGGTGCCGGACGCGAGATAAGTCGCGCCTTTCTCGGATGCGGCCGCGACCGCCTCGGCGACGGTTAAGGGCCTGACGTAATCGAAGTTCATCATGCGGAACGCCTCTGATCGGAATTCGCGAGAGTATTCTGGGCTTCAAGTACGGCTTCCGTGATGCCGGCATAGGCGCCGCAGCGGCAGAGATTGCCGCTCATGCCTTCGCGCACGCGCTCGGGATCATCGCCGGCCTGACCTTCGGTGATCAGTCCGATGCCGCTCATGACCTGGCCGGGCGTGCAGAAGCCGCATTGGAAGGCGTCATGGGCGATGAAAGCGGCCTGCACCGGATGGAGCTGGTCGCCATGCGCGACACCTTCGATGGTGAGGATGTCGGCGCCGTCCTGGCTCACCGCCAAGGCGAGGCAGGAATTGATGCGCCGCCCGTCGACCAGGACGGTGCAGGCGCCGCATTGGCCGCGGTCGCACCCCTTCTTGGTGCCGGTCAGATCAAGACGCTCGCGCAAGAGATCGAGCAGCGTGACGCGGGGGTCGTCGAGCTCGATCTCCCGCCGCACACCATTCACGGTGAGGCTGATGGAGAAATTCATGCAGGGCTCCGATCAGTGCTATGGTGAAATTGTTACAGTGGTAACGCGCCGCCGGCGGCCGCCAATGTGTCGATCGGCGGACCTTTGCAGGCCGGGTACTCATCGCATATACGGAGGCATCCTCCGTTTTACAAGGGAGGGGTGATCACAAATCTGATGGCCAGTCAGTTCGCAGGATTAGTTCGCAAGCCACGCGCGGATGCCGTGCGCAACCGGGAGCGGGTGCTGGAAGCGGCGAAAGCCGTGTTCAGCGCCGGTGGTCCCGAGGCCAGCCTGGAGGCTGTGGCGCGGCACGCCGGCGTCGGCATCGGAACGCTCTACCGTCACTTTCCGACTCGCGAAGCACTGTATGAAGCAGTGTATCGGCGCGAGGTGGATCAGCTCGGCGATCTCGCGGAGCAGTTGCACGAGGAGACCGATCCGGTCGAAGCGCTGCGGCATTGGCTGCACGCCAACGTCCAGTTCGTCGCCACCAAGAAGGGCATGGCGGCCGCGCTGGCACTGGTCGCCCACGGCTCCCCCGAGCTTCACGCCTACTCGCTCGACCGACTGACCAAGGCGATCGCCGCGCTGCTTGCGCGCGCCGTCGCCGCCGGCGAGATCCGCGCCGACATCAGCGCCGAGGACGTCCTGCGCGCGCTGATCGGCCTGTGCTACATGCACGACCAGGCAGGCTGGCAATCGACCGTGCTGCGGCTATTGGATGTGTTCATCGACGGCCTGCGCCTGCAACCGGCGCGCGAGACGGCAGCGCCAGAGCCAAAGCCGGTGAAGAAGGCTGCGAAGCGCAAGCGCTGACCGCGCACACCGTCATTGCGAGCGAAGCGAAGCAATCCACGTCTCCACAAGCGGCGCTATGGATTGCTTCGTCGCTTCGCTCCTCGCAATGACGGCAGCAACTCAGCCGAATCTATGATCGTACCGCGCGATCGACAACTCGCCGACATTGATCTCCGGCTTGCGTCCGGACAAGAGGTCCGCAAGCACCCTGCCCGAGCCGCAGGCCATGGTCCAGCCGAGCGTGCCGTGACCGCTGTTGAGATGGAGATTGTTATACCTTGTCGCGCCGATCACCGGCGGTCCGTCCGGCGTCATCGGGCGCAAGCCGCTCCAGAACGTCGCCTTCGCAAGATCGCCACCGCGCGGAAACAGATCCGTCACCGAATGATCGAGCGTCGCGCGACGCGCGGCATAGAGCTTGTCGGAATAGCCTGAAATCTCCGCGGTGCCGCCCACGCGGATGCGGTCGCCGAGGCGGGTGATCGCGACCTTGTAGCTCTCGTCCATGACAGTCGATTCCGGCGCACCGCTGGCATCCACGATCGGCACCGTGATCGAATAGCCCTTCACCGGATAGACCGGCAGCGAAATGCCGAGCGGCCTGAGCAGCCGCGGCGACCAGCTTCCGAGCGCGACGACATAGGCGTCGGCCTGCAGCACGCCCTTGCTGGTCGCAACGCCGGTGACGCGCGAGGCATCCGCGATCAAGCCATCGATGGCGACGTTGAATTCGAAGCGCACGCCGAGCTTTTCCGCCTCAACCGCGAGCGCCTGCGTGAACATATGGCAATCGCCGGTCTCGTCCTCCGGCAGCCGCAGCCCGCCGGCGATCTTGTCCTTCACGGCAGCGAGCGCCGGCTCCGCGGCAATACAGCCCTCGCGATCGAGCACTTCGAACGGAACGCCATATTGCTTGAGGACAGCGATGTCGTCGGCGGTGTGGTCGAGCTGGGAGGCGTAGCGGAACAATTGCAACGTGCCGCGGGAGCGCTCGTCATAGCGGATGCCGATTTCGCCGCGCAGCGCGCGCAGGCAGTCGCGGCTGTACTCCGCGATCGGGATCATCCGGCTCTTGTTGACCGCATAGCGCTCCGCGGTGCAGTTGCGCAGCATCTTCAACAGCCAGATCCACATCGCGGGATCTGGCTTCGGCCGGACCACCAGCGGGCCGTGCTTCATCAACAGCCATTTGATGGCCTTGATCGGCACGCCCGGGCCGGCCCAGGGCGAGGAATAGCCGGGCGAGACTTCGCCGGCATTGGCAAACGAGGTTTCCAGCGCAGGCTGCGGCTGCCGGTCGACAACCGTCACCTCATGGCCGGCGTGCGCGAGATAATAGGCTGACGTGACGCCGATGACGCCGCTGCCGAGGATGATGACTTTCACGCTTTTCAGGCTCCCGCCGCGGCATGACTTGCCGCTGCAAATAATCTCCGCAACGGCTGGAGCAAGGGTCAGGCCACTCGCTTGATGGCGTCGCCGAGGATCGACACCATGTCGTCGATATGGCTGCGCTCGACAATCAAAGGCGGCGACATCGCAACGGAGTCGCCGCTCTGGCGCAAATAGAGGCCGTGATTGAAACAATCGACCATCAGGTCGTAGCCGCGCGCGCCGACGGCGCCGTCGCGCGGTGCGACTTCAACGGCGCCCATCAGGCCAATGTTGCGGATATCGATCACGTTCGGAAGGCCCTTGAGCTGATGCAGCGCGTCGCGCCAGTACTCGGCGAGCGAAGCACCGCGCGTCAGCAAGCCTTCGTCCTTGTAGATGTCGAGCGTCGCAAGGCCGGCGGCACAGGCCACCGGATGCGCGGAATACGTGTAGCCGTGGAACAGTTCGATCTGGCTTTCCGGCCCGGTCATCAGCCCGTCGTAGATCTTGCGGCTGGCGAACACCGCGCCGCAGGGAACGGTGCCGTTGGTGATGCCCTTCGCGGTCGTCATCAGGTCGGGCGTCACGCCGAAGAACTGCGACGCGAACGGCGTGCCGAGTCGGCCGAAGCCGGTGATAACTTCGTCGAAGATCAGGAGGATGCCGTGCTTGTCGCACAATTCGCGCAGCCGCTGCAGATAGCCTTGCGGCGGCGGCAGCACCGCGGTCGAGCCCGGCACCGGCTCGACGATCGCGGCAGCAATGGTCTCGGCGCCATGCAGCGCCACCAGCCGCTCGACGTCGTCGGCGAGTTCAGCGCCATGAAGCGGCTGATCCTTGGCAAACGCGTTGCGGGCGAGATCATGGGTATGGCGGATATGGTCGACGCCGGGCAGATGGGTCGCAAACGCGCGGCGGTTGGCCACCATACCGCCGACCGACATGCCGCCGAAACCGACGCCGTGATAGCCGCGCTCGCGGCCGATCAGGCGCGTGCGGGTCGGCTGGCCGGCGGCGCGGTGATAGGCGAGCGCGATCTTCAGCGCGGTATCGACCGACTCCGAGCCCGAATTGGTGAAGAAGACGCGATCCAGTCCCTTCGGGGCGATCGCCGCGAGGCGTTCGGCGAAATCGAACGCGATCGGATGGCCCATCTGGAACGACGGCGCGAAATCCAGCGTCATCAATTGCCGCTCGACCGCTGCGGCGATCTGCTTGCGGCCGTGGCCGGCATTGACGCACCAGAGCCCGGCCGAGCCGTCGATCACCTTCCGCCCGTCGACGCTCGTGTAATACATGCCCTCGGCGGAAGCGAACAGCCGCGGCGTCTCCTTGAACTGCCGGTTGGCCGTGAACGGCATCCAGAACGAATCGAGCTTGATGGTGTTCGGAATCTGATGAACGGTCACGGCGTCGCTCCACTGCTGACACCGCGAACCGAACACGCTCTGAAACGCGCAACAAGTCCTTTTCTGCCCTGCTGCAACCCATTGATCTCATTGGGGCGAACGCGGCATATTTGCGCGATCCGCAACACCTGCAACAGGACTTCTCCCATGAGCGTCGATATCGGTGGCCGGCTGCGATTCATTCGCGCGCAGCAGAAGCTGTCGCAGCGCGAACTCGCCAAGCGGTCCGGCGTCACCAATTCGACGATCTCGCTGATCGAGTCCAACCAGATGAACCCCTCCGTAGGGGCGCTGAAGCGCATCCTCGATGGCATTCCGATGGGGCTGGCGGAATTCTTCGCGCTCGAGCCGGAGCGCCGCCGCAAGGTGTTCTATCGCTCCGACGAACTGACCGAGATCGGCAAGAAGCCGATCTCCTATCGCCAGGTCGGCGACAATCTGTTCGGCCGGAGCCTGCAGATCCTGAAAGAGCGCTATGAGCCCGGCAGCGATACCGGCCGCGTGCCGCTGGTGCATGACGGCGAGGAAGGCGGCATCGTGGTCTCAGGCAAGCTCGAGGTGACCGTCGATGACGAGCGCCGCATCCTCAATCCCGGCGACGCCTATTATTTCGAAAGCCGCCGCCCGCATCGCTTCCGCTGCGTCGGCGGCAAGCCCTGCGACGTGATCAGCGCCTGCACCCCGCCGACATTCTGAACATGGCAGGCGCCGCAAGGCCTCACAGATTGCGGGTCTGCTTGTCGCCCCAGGCGATGGCCGCAGCGATGGTCAGGAACATCGCCGTCACGCCGATGACGACCAGGATAGTATCGAGTGTCATGGCTCTTCTCCGTGGTTGATGGAGAAAAGCTAGCGCATCGCGGCGGCAGCGCTTTGCGCTCGATCAAATCCGCAAGGCTCATCACCTTGATCACAGTCTCCTCAGGTTTGCGTTTCCAATCAAAGGGTAGCCGCGAGATGCATGTCGTTCAACGTCGCCGGAAGGCTCCGCACGATGAGATCGACGATCGCCTCGCGCAGGTTTGGGTCGTTGCCGTCGCCGCTGGTGATCGGGAGCCTCTCATCGACCGGCCGGCTGGGACCGGCGAGCTTCACGCGGCCGGTATTGTCCAACGGTGGAGCGGCCATCTTTTCGATGACGTCGAACGTCTTCCCGTCGACAATTCTGATTTCGTAGAGCGCGTAGATCTGGCTGTATGACTCCATCACCGTGCTGTAGGTGATAAGACCTACGCCCTCGACCTTTCGACCGCTGCCACCGATGCTCGCCCTGGCCTTGCTGATGACGATGTAGGCGTCGAGGCCCTGCGGAGCCACTTCGGTCCGGACCAGCTTCTTGAACGGATCGCCCTGAATGAGGCTGACGCCAGTGACAGCCGGCTCCTTGACGACAGCGAAAGCCGCGCGGTTATAGGTCAAAGGCTGCACTTGAAAACGGCCCTGGAGCGCGGTGGTGACGCGTTGGACGATCAGATCGTCTAGTCCCCACGAATCGATCGGGAAGCGCCGACTGCCGTTGTCCAGGCTGGTCAAACCTCCCTTCGCGACCGTCATCTGATCGCCGACCGCAGAGACAATGCCGACGGTCTTGACGGCCCGCAGTTTCGTTTCGCCGGTCTCGAATGTCGCGCAGGCGCTGGTACTGACGGCAAGAACAACGACCATCGCGAAGCTCGCGGATCGCGTGTTGCGGCGCATGGTGTTGTTACCGGATCTTGAAGTCGAATGAATAAGAGGCACCGATGCCGATCGTCGTTTGGTCGACCGAACCTCGAACCGTTACGAGCGGGCTCTTCGCGGCGTCGCCGAGCAGACGCTCATACTCTACGTAGGAATGCACCTCCCAGTGCTGGTCGATCCGATACGACACCTGCGCGCCGACGCCGACGGAGTGCGCACCACCCTTCGCATCGAACGCCGACAGCCCCGTGGCCATTGCCTGGGCGGCATCGATGCTGAAATAGGGTGAGGTCGCTTTGGAGGTTTCCAGTGTGAAACGCGGACCGCCCGAAACGGTAAATCCCCGGGCGACCGGCACGATGAAATCGGCCGAGAAGTCGGAGACGATACCGTGATGACCGCCGATTCCCTGGCGTGTTTCGTTGCGCAAACGAAACCAGTCGACCGGAAAATATTGGATGAATCCACCCAGCTCGAACGTGAAATCGACGTCCCCGAGACCGGCCAGCTCGGGATAGTCGCTCGCCTTTCGAGCGGACACGAATTTGCCGGCAGGGCCCGCCTGGAAATCGCCGAAATCGATCAGCGCAATGCTCGCAGAGTCCCGCGGGCCGCGAAATTGCTCGGCTGTGCCGGCACGACGAATGGTGAAAATCGGGACCGGGCTGAACTTGCTTCCGTTTGCTCCCTCGAAATCAGGCTTGTACTCGGCACCTATGCCGATCATGAGGGTCCAGTTACCCGAAACTGATGGCAAGTAAGGCACCCGGACGGGAGGAGCCGGCAAAGTGAACGCCGTCTGCGCGGACGCCGCATCCGGTGCGGCAGCGACCGCGCCAAATGCGGCGAGAGTTGTTGCGACCGGGACGATTCGGCGCACCTGTTTGAGCGCAGAGTGCGAGAAAACTCGGATCATGGAATTCATCAAGGCCCTTGACGTAACCCAGGTCTTTGCGGGACGCGTCGACTTGCGTGGTTACGGTTACGGGCGGCTACGTGACAGTTGAACATTGCCGCAAGATTGCCTCGGTCGAAGCAAATGGTGGGATGCTCGAACGTCCGCGAACGGCGCGCCTTCAAGGCTCGCCCTCACGCAACCAACTACCGCCTGTGCAGAAAAATTCGGCTGGACCGGACAAATGCCTATCCGATAAGCGGGCTGACGCCGCAACCAGCATCACCCCATTGGTCCAGCAACCAAGAAAGACCCGATGCGCTCCCTGGTGATAGAAGACGAGGCGCAAATCGGCGCCTACCTCGGCCGTTTGCTTCGAGAAGTGTGCGGAATTGTCGACATTGTCGAATCCATTTCGGAAGCGAGACAAGCCCTCGGCAGCTTCAAGTACGATCTCGCAATCGTCGACCGGATGCTACCGGACGGCGACGCGCTCGATATCGTCGCAGCCCTCTCTCAATTGCGCGAAAGACCGGCCATCATCATGTTGACCGCCAAGGATACCAAGGAAGACGTGATCGACGGACTGAACGGCGGAGCCGACGATTACCTGAGCAAGCCCTTTGAGCCACAGGAATTCCTTGCCAGGGTGCGAGCAGTTCTACGACGGCCTCGGCTGCTCGCACCGCAGGCCATATCGTTTGGAAACGTCGAACTGGAGCTTGGCACGAACGAGGTTACCGTGGCTGGCCAGAAGGTTTCGCTTCGGCGCCGGGAAGCGTTGATCCTCGAGGCCTTGCTGATGCGGCGGGATCGGGTCGTCGGGCGCGACACCTTGATCGAGGCGCTCTACGGCTTCGACGACGAAATCGAGTCCAATACGCTCGAGGCACAGGTGTCGCGACTTCGCAGGAAGCTGTCCGAGTTGGGCGGCAATGTCGAGATTCGCAGCATGCGAGGCATCGGCTACATCCTCAGGATGGCACCGGTAAGATGACGTCGATCACCCGGACGCTCACGATTTCGGTCGGCGTCGTTGCGGCGGCGCTGTTCGTTATCACCTTCAGCATGGTCGTCTGGTTCTCTCGAATACGCGGGAGCGAGCACGTCGTTTGCCGGCTGGCGGCCGCCATTCTCAATGACGCGACGACGGTTGACGCAAGCGGTGTGCCGATCGTGCGTCCCACAAGCCGCATGGAACGACTGAAATCCCATAGCCCGGCGCTTTGGTACGTTGTGTCCAGCGGAACGCTCAAGAGTGAGTTTGGAAGCGAACGCAGGCCACCACTGCCTTTTTCGGTACCCTACAACGCTCCTGTCGGTCTTTCCGTGCTCGATACGCTCGACCAGACGAGTACTTTCTGCCTTGCCGTCGTCCAAAGAGGGCCTTCCAGATTGGCAATGATGATCGGTGGCGCACGACCGGGCTTCATGCAGATGGCACGATCGTTCGTCTCTCGCAATTTTTCCGCGATTTTTCTGGTGGCTCTCGCATTCGCGTCGATCGTCGCAATCGGCGCGCTATTGTCCGCGCGTCTTGTGTCGGGCAGCATCCGTCGCGTGACGAAACTTGCGCTCGCAATCGATCCGACCGCGCCGCAGGGATCGATTGCACTTGCTAAGGTCCCAATCGAGCTCAGGCAGCTGGTTCAAGCCCTCAACCGTGCATTTGACGAGATCGACGCCTACATTCGGATGCAGCGCCGATTTGTCGGCAATGCCGCCCACCAGCTCCGCACGCCATTGACCGTGCTGAGAGCGAAGATCGAAGACGTGGCAGAACCTGCGCTGAAGGCTGATCTTGTGCGCGATGTCCGCCGCCTCACATCCCTGGTCTCGGCCATGCTCGACTTGGCTCGTCTGCAAAATCATACGATCGAAAAGCGGCCCATCGACCTCGCGGTCGTGACGAGGGATGTGCTGGCGGATTTCAGCCCCTCCGCGCTGGACGCCGGCATGGAGCTTTCGCTTGAAGGGGGCGAGGACATCTCGGTCGTACTGGGCGTCGAGGCCGCGGTACGGAGCGCTTTGGCCAACCTGGTGGGGAATGCCCTGATTCATGCCCGTGGCGCTCAACGCATCGTTGCGAGGTTGAGTCATGGGAGCGTGTCCATCAGCGACGATGGCGCCGGAATCTCTCCAAGCCTCGAACAAGATCTGATCGAACCCTTTCAGACCGGCAACCCCGCCAAGGAGGGCGCAGGACTCGGCTTGGCGATTGTCCGTGAAATCATGGGAGCGCACGGGGGAGAGCTGATAATTGCGTCGGATCCCGGAGCTGGAACAACCGCATGCCTTCGCTTTGCAGAGGCAGTTGCTGGAATGCCAAGGGAAGCCAAACTCTCTCTTGCTGACGCCCCGGCAGCAGCGGGCGCTCCCGGTTGATTGGCTTCACGCCATCGCCAGCCGCTGCCGCGAGCGGATCAGCAGCGTCAGCATGATCGTGACGTTGAGCGCGTTCCAGGCGAGCCCGTTGGCGAAGGCGGCGGCGTAGGAGCCGGTGGCATCGAAGATCACGCCGGAAATATAGCCGCCCAGCGACATGCCGATGACCGAGGCGAAGATCACGATGCCCACCCGGGTGGCGGCCTCCGCGGCCGGCATCGCCTCGCGGATGATGATGGCGTAGCTCGGCACGATGCCGCCCTGGAACAGGCCGAACATCGCCGAAATGATGTAGAGCGATGTGAGGCTGTCGAAGAACAGGTAGAACAGCAGCGCGGTGCCCTGCGCGACCGAGCCGAGCAGGAGCGTGCGGATGCCGCCGATCCGGTCGGCGAGGAAGCCCGAGCCGATGCGGCTGATGATGCCGAAGCCGAGCATCAGCGACAGCATCTCGGCGCCGCGCGCGACGCCATAGCCGAGATCGCCGCAATAGGCGACGATATGCACCTGCGGCATCGCCATCGCCACGCAGCAGGCGACCGCGGCCAGCGAGAGCATCGCCGTCAGCGCGTTGGTGGAGAGCCGCACATTGACGCGCGGCGGCGGCGCGTTGAGATGGCTGCGCCGGCTCGCCGCGCCCGTCAGGTGCCGCAGCACGAACAGCGCGACCGTCATCGCAACCGCGGTGAAGATGCCGATCGCGACATGCGTGGTGCGCCAGCCGAACTGCTGCATGCCGAGATTCACCAACGGCGGCCAGATCGTGCCGCCGACATAGTTGCCGCTGGCGGCGATCGCGACCGCGAGCCCGCGATAGCGCTCAAACCAGTGCGAGGCTTCCGCCATCAACGGCCCGAAGGTCGCCGATGACGACAGCCCGATCGCGAAATGAAACAGGATGAACGACCAGATCGACCGCGAGTAGCCGGCGCCGATATAACCCAGCCCGAGGATGCCGATGCCGAGCCCGATCGCGGTGACGATGCCGTAGCGATCGGTGATCTTGCCGGTCAAGACCCCGCCTGAGCCGAAGCCGATCATGACGAGGGTAAAGGCGAGCGACGCGGTCCCTCGCGTGGCGCCGAAATCCCCCTGCACTACCGGCAGCGCCACCACCACCGACCACATGCCGACACTGCCGAGCGAGCCGATCACCACGGCGACAGCGAGCCGCAGCCATGCCCGGCGCGAATCGGGAATGAAATGGTCCGGATTTGGGCTGATCTGAGAAGGAATTTCCACGGCGGGGCCAAAGTTCGTCGCGAATTGCCTCCCGGTCAAGCGCTTTGGCGAAATATTGGGCATGCGGAAACCGCCGAGATAGCCAACGAACCGGCATCTAGCGCGTTTAACCGCGATCGGGATCGTCGCTCAGCGCAGAATGATGTTGCCGGCACCTTGGCGAAGCCGGCGATTGGCGATACTTTGCCGACGATGTTCGTACGCTTGACGAGACCGCAACGGGCCAAGGCAGGGTGGTTGATCGCCCTGCTCTACCTGTTTTGCGTGCTTGCGCCGGGGGCCGCACTTGCGGTGGGCAATCCGGCATGTGGGCTGCCGGCCGAGGTGGCGCTGGCGGTTGCCGACGCGCATGCCGGTGCCGGCCAAGGCTTTCACGAGCAAGGCTTGCACAAGCAAGGCTCGCACGAACATGGCGGCACGCACGCCGCCCATCAAGCCGGCAGCGGCGACTTCAAGCACAAGCATGACGGCAAGACCTCGCCAGGACCGTGTTGCGCCATGCTATGCCTTTCCGCGATGACGGCCGATTTGCCCAGCATCGCGAAGCCCACGCAGCCGACGTCGACCTCCGTCTCGGAAATCTACCAGCGCCTGCACGATACGGCGCCCCCTCTGCCCTATCGTCCACCCAACACCTGAGCTGACGTGACGACGTAGGCGCCGCGCGGAATCGCGCGTGCGCCCGTGACTCATGCACAGATCAGGAATCCATTGATGTCTTCGCTATCAGAGGCGAAGTCCGCAGCCGTTGGTACGACGGACGGACGCCATTTCCCGTCGACTCTCGCGGTCGGCACGCTCATCGCCGCCATCGCCGTTACAGCCGCGGGCTGCCAGCCTGCGACAACGCGGCTTGCCACCCCCGACCCGGCCGATCCCGCCGCGCGCGTCGCAAGCGTCAGCTACCGCTCGACGATCGCACCTTATACGGGCCTGCGTCCCGCGACACCGGCGCCCTGGCGCGAGCGCAACGAGGATGTCGCCCCGCGAGAACGGCAGGTACCGCAACGATGATTCAGGTTGCCGCCATCCGTGGTCCTGCGATTGGCCTGTTGCTGATGGCCGGGGTCGTCCTTTCCGCCTGCGCCTCGTTCTCGCCCGACAGCGGCATGACGGTCGTCGCCACCGCGACGGAACAGAGCATCGGCAAGGATATCGCATTCCTGCGCTCCGCCGATGATGCCGAACGGATCCGCGGCACGATCCGCCGCCTGCTTTCGCGCCCATTGACGGCCGATGCCGCAGTGCAGGTCGCCTTGCTCAGCAACAAGGGGCTGCAGGCCGCCTATAACGAGTTGGCGCTCGCCGAGACCGACCTCGTCGAGCAGAGCCTGCCGCCCAATCCCGTCTTCTCGATCTCGCGGATCAGCGGCAACGGTGCGAGCGAGGTCGAACGCCAGGTGGTCGGCGACATCCTGGCACTGGCTACATTGCCATTCCGCTCCGACATCGCGCGTGAGCGTTTTCGGCAAGCACAATTGCGCGCCGCGCTTGAAACGCTGCGACTCGCGGCCGATGTCCGGCGCGCCTACTTCCGCAGCCTGACCGCCAACGAGATGGTCGGCCTGCTTACCGATGCAAAATCGACCGCGGAATCAACCGCGCAACTTGCGAGAAGACTCGGCGAGACCGGCGCGCTCAACAAGCTCGATCAGGCGCGCGAGCAGGTATTTTACGCGGAGACCACGGCAGACCTTGCCACCGCACGGCAGGAGGCGGGAAGCGACCGCGAACGGCTTTCGCGCCTGATGGGACTGTGGGACGACGATCTCAACTTCAAGATTCCAGAAAAGCTTCCGGCCTTGCCGCGACGTCCACAGACCTTGCCCTCGATCGAAGCCGACGCGGTTGCGCACCGCATCGACCTGCAGATCGCGCGCATGGAGCTTGCCGCCTTGGCAAAGGCACTCGACCTCACCGAGGCGACGCGATTCGTCACGCTGCTCGACCTCGCCGGCATCGAGAAGCGCACCCGCGACCCGGAAAATCCGCCATTTCGCGAGCGCGGCTTTGACGTTCAATTCCAGATCCCGGTGTTCGATGGCGGCGAGGTGCGCGTCCGCCAGGCAGCGGAGACCTACAATTTCGCCTTCAATCGGCTGACCGAGAGGGCGGTCAATGTTCGCTCTGAAGCTCGCGATGCCTATCGCACCTACCGCTCGAGCTACGACATCGCCACCCACTATCAGCGCGAGATTTTGCCACTGCGCCAGATCATCACGGAAGAAATGCAGTTGCGCTTCTCCAGCATGCAGGTCGACGTGTTCGCGCTGCTCACCGAGGCGCGCCAGCGCCTCGCCTCGCTCCGCGCTGCGATCGACGCCAAACGGGCATTCTTTCTGGCGCAATCCGACCTGCAGACCGCCATCAACGGCGGCGGATCGGGAATAAGGGAAAGCCCAACGACGACAGCTTCCGCAGCCGCACCGACGGCCGGCGCTCACTGACTGGAGGGAAATGATGTTTTCACGCAGAGGATTCCTGAGCACCGCAGCTCTCGTCGGCGCCGGCGCCGTTGCTGGCCGCGTGCAGGCCGCCGCCATTCCCGAGGCACCGACCATGGACAAAGCGACCTCGCAGCCGCCACTCCATCCAACTTCGGGACCGGACTACCGGCCCGTCGTAACGCTGAACGGTTGGTCGCTTCCCTGGCGCATGAACGGCGAATGGAAGGAATTCCATCTCGTCGCCGAGCCGGTGGTGCGCGAATTCGCCGACGGCATGAAGGCCAATCTCTGGGGCTATAACGGCCAGTCGCCGGGCCCGACCATCGAGGCCGTCGAGGGCGACAAGGTCCGCATCTTCGTCACCAACAGATTGCCGGAGCATACCACCGTGCACTGGCACGGCATGATCCTGCCCTCAGGCATGGACGGCGTCGGCGGCCTATCGCAGCCGCACATCAAACCGGGAAAAACCTTCGTTTACGAGTTCGAGCTGAAGCACAGCGGCACCTTCATGTACCACCCGCATTCCGACGAGATGGTGCAGATGGCGATGGGCATGATGGGCATGATCGTGGTGCACCCGCGCGATCCCGCCTTCCGTCCTGTCGACCGCGACTTCGTCTTCGTCATGAGCACCTATCTCATCGACCCCGGCACCTACCTGCCGAAGGTCAACGAGATGACCGACTTCAACATGTGGACCTGGAACAGCCGCGTCTTCCCCGGTATCGATCCGCTGCCGGTGCGACTTGGCGACAAGGTGCGGGTGCGGATCGGCAATCTCTCGATGACCAATCACCCGATCCATCTGCACGGCCACAAGTTTTACGTGACCTCCACCGATGGTGGATGGATTCCGGAGAGCGCGCAATATCCGGAGACGACCACCGATGTACCCGTCGGGGCGGTGCGCGTGTTCGATGTGCTCGCCGACAATCCCGGCGACTGGGCGTTCCATTGCCACAAGTCGCACCACACCATGAACGCGATGGGCCACGACATGCGCAACTTCATCGGCGTGTCGCGCAAGGATCTCGCGAAGGCCGTCGGCAGGCTCGCGCCAGATGCGATGGTGATGGGCTCGACCGGCATGGCGATGGGCAACATGGAGATGCCCGCGCCGGACAATACGCTCCCGATGATGACCGGCAACGGCCCGTTCGGCCCGCTGGAAATGGGGGGCATGTTCACGGTGATGAAGATCCGCGAGGGGCTCGCGAGCGACGATTATCGCGATCCCGGTCCCTACCAGCATCCGCCCGGCACCGTCGCCTATGAGGTAGAGATGCCCGACGCCGCGCCCGCACGGCAGACATCGCCGGCGACGGCAGCGCCGACTGGCCACCGCGGCGGCAACAAACCGATGAAGGGCATGAACATGAAGATGTAACGATGCGCCGGCGCCTCACCCAGAAGAAACCCTTGAAGGAAATTCCGATGAAGAAGATCACCACGACCGGTCTCGCGCTGATCGCGCTTGCAACCGCCGCTGCTGCCGCGTTCGCCCATGAACAGCACGGCCACTCATCCTATGCAGCCGGCGAACCTGGCAATCCGAACAAGCCATCGCGCACGATCGAGGTCGAGATGAGCGAGATGGCGTTCAAGCCCGCCAACATCGAGGTCAAGCGCGGGGAGCAGATCCGCTTCGTGATCCGCAACGTCGGCAAGGAGGACCACGAATTCCTCCTCGCCACCACGACGGAGAATTTGAAGCACGCCGAGGTGATGAAGAAGCATCCGCACATGGAGCACGATGATCCCAACGGCGTCCGCCTCGCGCCGACCAAGTCGGCCGAGATCGTCTGGAAATTCACCCAAGCCGGCAGCTTCGAATATGCCTGCCTGATCCCCGATCACCGCGACTACGGCATGGTCGGCCGCATCACCGTGAAATGAACAACGAGCGAAGGAGAACAAGAATGAACGGGATCATCCGTATGGCCGCAGCGGCGACGCTCGCGACCAGCTTGCTGGCGCAGGCGGCCTGGGCGCAGGGCGCCGCGATCGACGGCGAAGTCAAGAAGATCGACGAGAGCGCCGGCAAGATCACGCTCAAGCACGGCCCGGCCAAAAGCCTTGGCATGGAAGAGCCAATGACCATGGTCTACCGCGTCAAGGAACCCGCCGTGCTCAAACAGGTGAAGGTCGGCGACAAGGTACAGTTCGAGGCCGAGGAAGCCGCGTCGGGCTATACGGTGACGAAGTTGCAGAAGGCGAAATGAACGTCAGGGGCGCTTTTGGTCTCACCTTCGTTCCGGCCTGGTCCGGGATCGGATCCGGCCTGTTGCGCCACAACTTCCGATTCCGGATCGCCATTGCCGCGGCGCTCGGCGCCGCAATTTTTGAAGGACGGGACCTTCCAGCGGCCATCCACCTGTGCGAAACTTGGACCATGGACATCCGCCAACTGCTCAAGCTCCTGGTCGCGCTGCTGGTGACGGCAAGCCTGACCCTGGCGCCGCTCGCCACCTCGGCCGCGGCGGAGCATTTGCTGTCGTCCGCCGGTGTCCAGATGGCGCCGATGGCGGATGATCATGACATGGCAGATATGGATATGGCGGACATGCCCTGCTGCCCGGACAAGCAGAAGAGCCCCGCTTGCCAGGATTGTCCGCTGGTTGCGATCTGCATGATGCAGGTCCTGCTGGCCGGCCCATCGACCAGCATGGTGGAAGTGAACCGGCAGCTCGACGAACAGCTACGTCCGCTCAACGACATCATCGCGGACGGGCTGGCGCGCCCACCTCCCGACCATCCCCCTCGAACTTTGGCCTGACCGGCGTCACGGCGCCGGACGCTGCCGCGTGGCTTGCGACGCCGCGCGGATGACACGTGCTGCGCGAGCAGCAGGCCAATCAATTCGAGGAATGGAAAAATGAAATCGTTCAACCACAGGCGCGCCATATCGGCGGCGCTCATCGGCATGGCCATACTGGGCACGATCGGCACCGCGCGGGCCGAGATCAAGGACTACGAATTCCAACTGGTCGATCAGACCGTCCAGGCGGGAGCGGACAAGATCATCGCGGTTCGGCTGGTCAACAAGAAGACCGGCAAGCCGGTGCCGGACGCAGTGATCTTCGCCACGCGGCTGGATATGGCGCCCGACGGTATGCAGGAGATGGCGACCAAGGTCACCGCCGTGCCCGGCGGCGAGCCAGGATTGTACAAGTTCAAGGCCACTCTGGGCATGGCCGGCCGCTGGCAGCTTTCGCTCGGTGCCAAGGTGCAGGGCGAAACCGGCGCGGTCGAAAACAAGCTCGTCGTCACGGCCCAAAAATGACCCGCGCCATTGTGATCGGCGCCGCCGCTGCGAGTTTCGCAGCGGCGGGTCTCGCCATTTTCGCCGACAGACTTCCGTCGAAGCTCGCGGGCTACACCGTGTCGTACGCGGCCGCCGCCGAAAGCGGCACGCCTGCGAACACCCGCAAGATCAAATACTACCGCAACCCGATGGGGCTGCCGGATACCTCGCCGACACCGAAGAAGGACTCGATGGGGATGGACTACATCCCCGTCTACGAGGGTGAGGAGACCGACGACGGCTCTATCAGGCTGTCGCCGGGCCGGATCCAGCGCACCGGCGTCAAGTCCGAGCCGGTGATGCTGCATATCGTCAGCACATTGGTGCGCGCGCCGGGCACGATCCAGCTCGACGAGCGCCGCGTCTCGGTCATCGCCATGCGCGCCGAAAGCTATGTGCAGAAGGTCGCCGATGTGACCACCGGCAGCCGGGTGACAAAAGGCCAGCCGCTGATGGAGATCTACAGCCCCGCGGTCTCCTCGGCCGCCGCCGAATATCTGGCAACCATCACCTCGAAGACCACGGCGACGATCGAAAGCTATGGCCGGGGCTCCCGGCAGCGGCTGATGAATCTCGACGTGCCGGAGTCCGCCATCGCGACGATGGAAAAGACCAAGGCTGTGCCAATCGTGATCGAATGGTCGGCGCCGCGCGACGGCATCGTGCTGGAGCGCAATGCGATCGAGGGCATGCGCGCACAGCCCGGCGACGTGCTGTTCCGCGTCGCCGACACCTCGCTCGTTTGGGCGGTCGTCGACGTGGCGGAACGCGATGTCGGCGGCGTGGCGGTTGGCCAGCCCGTCACCGTGCGCGCCCGCAGCTTTCCGGGCCGCATCTTCGCCGGCAAGGTCAGCGTGATCTATCCGCAGGTGAACCGCGAGACCCGCACGGTCCGCCTCCGGATCGAGCTTGACAATGCCGACCTCGCGCTGCTTCCGGACATGTATGTCGATGCGGAGATCGAGGTCGGCAGCCAGGATCCCGTGCTCGCGGTGCCCGACAGCTCCGTGCTCGACACCGGCAACCGGCAGACGGTCATCATCGACAAGGGCGGCGGCCGGTTCGAGCCGCGCGAGGTCAAGGTCGGACATCGCGGCGGCGGCTATGTCGAGATCACGCAAGGCATCAGCGAAGACGACATGGTCGTGACCTCGGCCAATTTCCTGATCGACGCCGAAAGCAACCTCAAGGCGGCGCTGAAGGGCTTTTCCAAGGCCGGCAGCGCGCAGGAGACATCGTCAACCAGCGGCATGGGAGGACGGCCATGATCGCCCGCGTCATCACCTGGTCGGCACGCAACCTGTTGCTGGTACTGTTCGGCACCGGCTTCGCCGCGGCGGCCGGACTCTATGCGCTCCTTCATTTGCCGCTCGATGCAATTCCCGATCTCTCCGACACGCAGGTGATCGTCTACACCGAATATCCGGGCCAGGCGCCGCAGGTGATCGAGGACCAGGTCACCTATCCGCTGACGACAGCGATGCTGACGGTGCCGAAGTCGAAGGTCGTGCGCGGCTTCTCGTTCTTCGGAGTCTCCTTCGTCTATGTGATCTTCGAGGACGGCACCGACATCTATTGGGCGCGCTCGCGCGTGCTTGAATTCCTCAATGGCGCCGCCTCACGCCTGCCGGCCGGCGTGACGCCGACGATCGGACCCGACGCCACGGGCGTCGGCTGGGTCTACCAATACGCGGTGATGTCGAAGGAGCTGAACCTCGCCGACACCCGCACGATTCAGGATTGGAATCTGAAATTCGCCCTCGCCAAGGCCGAAGGCGTCGCGGAGGTCGCTGGAATCGGCGGCTTCGTCAAGCAGTACAACGTGATCCTCGATCCGCAGCGGATGCGCGACCGCGGCATCACCATGCAGAGGATGCGCGAGGCGATCCGTGCCAGCAACGCCGACGTCGGCGGCCGCACCGTCGAATTGTCCGAATTCGAATACGTCATCCGCGGCAAGGGCTACATCAAGGATGTCAACGACCTCGGCAATATCGTGCTCAAGACCACCAACGGCACGCCGGTGCTGCTGCGCGACGTCGCCCGCGTCGAGCTCGGCCCGGACGAGCGGCGCGGCATCGCCGAGCTCAATGGCGAGGGCGAGGTCGCCAGCGGCATCGTGCTGCAGCGATTCGGCGTCAACGCGCTCGACGTCATCGAGAACGTCAAGAAACGGTTCAAGGAGATCGCGACCAGTCTGCCGAAATCGGTCGAGATCGTGCCGGTCTACGATCGCTCGAACCTGATCAACGCCGCCATCGATACGCTGAAGCACACACTGCTTGAGGAGAGCTTCGTCGTCGCTCTCGTCTGCATCGTGTTCCTGCTGCATGTCCGCAGCGCGATGGTTGCGATCCTGATGCTGCCGGTTGGCGTGCTGATGGCGTTCGGCGCGATGAAACTGCTCGGCATCGGCTCCAACATCATGAGTCTCGGCGGCATCGCCATTGCGATCGGCGCCATGGTCGACGCCGCCATCGTCATGATCGAGAACGCGCACAAGCATCTCGAGCGTGCCAAGCCCGGACAGTCGCGCCTCTCGATCCTGATCGACGCCGCGGCGGAAGTCGGGCCGGCGCTGTTCTTCAGCCTGCTGATCATCACCGTCTCCTTCATGCCGATCTTCACACTGGAATCGCAAGAGGGCCGGCTGTTCAGCCCGCTCGCGTTCACCAAGACCTTTGCGATGGCGGCCGCCGCCCTACTGTCGGTTACGCTGGTGCCGGCGCTGATGGTGATCTTCGTCCGCGGCCGGATCGTTCCGGAGCACAAAAATCCGATCAACCGCTTCCTGATCTGGATCTATCGCCCCGTCATCAAGGGCGTGCTGCGCGCCAAGACGCTCGTCGTGCTGCTCGCGCTCGCCGTCCTCGCTGTGACGGTCTGGCCGGCGCGACAGCTCGGCACCGAATTCATGCCGAACCTGAATGAAGGCACGCTGCTCTACATGCCGACCACGCTGCCGGGCATCGCCGTAACGAAAGCCGCCGAGCTGATGCAGATGCAGGATCGCATCATCCGCTCGTTCCCCGAGGTTTCGTCGGTCTACGGCAAGGCCGGACGCGCGGCGACCGCGACCGATCCGGCGCCGACCGAGATGTTCGAGACCATCGTCAACCTGAAACCCAAGGAGCAGTGGCGTCCCGGTGTCACGGTCGACAGCCTGATCGCGGAGATGGACAAGGCGCTGCAATTCCCCGGCGTCTCCAACGCGTGGACCATGCCGATCAAGGCGCGCATCGACATGCTCTCGACCGGCATCCGCACGCCGATCGGCGTGAAAGTGATCGGTACCGACCTGGTCGAGATCGATCGTCTTGCCAAGCAGATCGAGCAGGTGCTCAAAGCCGTGCCGGGGATATCGTCAGCCTATGCCGAGCGCGGCATCGGCGGCTATTATCTCGAGATCACCCCGGACCGCACGGCGCTGGCGCGCTACGGCATGTCGGTCCAGGACGTGCAGGACACGATCGCAACCGCGCTCGGCGGACAGACGGTCACGACGACAGTCGAGGGCCGGCAGCGCTTCACCGTCAACATGCGCTATCCCCGCGATCTCCGCGATAACCCGAAAGCGATCGGAAGCGACATCCTGGTGCCGATGCCGGCCGGAGGCGCGGTGCCGCTCGGCGAGGTCGCCACCATCCAGCCGGCGCGCGGCCCGACCTCGATCCGGACCGAAAACGGACAGCTTGCGACCTACATCTATGTCGACATCCGCGACCGCGACCTCGGCGGCTATGTCGCCGACGCGCAACGCGCGGTGCAGGCCAGCGTCCAGTTTCCGCCGGGCTATTACGTGATCTGGAGCGGCCAGTACGAATATCTCGAACGCGCGATGGCGCGCCTGAAGATCGTCGTGCCGGCGACCCTCCTGATCATCTTCCTCCTGCTCTACCTCAACTTCCGCTCGGTCACCGAGACCGTCATCGTGATGCTGTCGTTGCCGTTTGCGCTGGTCGGCGGCCTCTGGCTGATGTGGTGGCTCGGCTTCAACCTCTCGGTCGCGGTCGCGGTCGGCTTCATCGCGCTCGCCGGCGTCGCCGCCGAAACCGGCGTCGTGATGCTGATCTATCTCAACCAGGCGCTGGCCGAGATCAGGCAGCGTCGCGCCGCCGAGGGTCGCGCGTTGACCCGGAGCGACCTGCGCGACGCCATCATGGAAGGCGCGGTCGAGCGCGTGCGGCCGAAGATGATGACCGTCGTTGCGATCATGGCCGGCCTGCTGCCGATCATGTGGAGCACCGGCACCGGCTCCGAGATCATGCAGCGGATCGCAGTGCCCATGATCGGCGGCATGGTCTCCTCGACCCTGCTGACGCTGATCGTGATCCCCGCGATCTTCGGCATCGTCAAAGGCTTCGGCCTGCCTCCTGAGGATCGGGACCAATCACGACCGCCCGCCGCAGCGCCGGTGACGGCGAGCAAGGCGCGCGTTCCGGAACCGGCCGAATGATCTCACCTCGCCAGTGAGCAAGCAATCGTCATTCCGCAGCATCGAACCCGGAATCTCGCGCCGCAATTTCGAGATTCCGGGTTCAAAGCGGGATGACTTTTCTTCGAATCGTCATCCCGCTTTAGCTCTTTGTTTGAGCATGATCTTTTTCGGAAAACCGGTGCCCACTTTTCCGGATCATGCTCTAGCGCGGGGCCCCGGAATGACGGTAGGAGATTGCAACCAGCTACGCGCTCGTCGCGTTCGTTGTATGATAGATACAAAGCTGCAAGCGAGAGAGGCGGACGGACTGTGCGACGGATTGAAGATCAAGGTTTCCTGCTGCTGCTGTTCGTCGTCACCCTGGCGTTCGCCTGGATCCTGCAGCCGTTCTATGGCGCGGTGCTCTGGGCCATCGTCGTGGCCGTCATCTTTGCGCCGGTCAACCGGAGGATATTGAGATCGGTGGGCGGAAGGGAGACCCTCGCCGCCTCGATCACGGTCCTGCTTATCATCGCGATGGTGCTGCTGCCGCTCGCGATCATCGCGACCTCCCTGGCTCGGGAAGCTGCCGGTCTCTACGCAAAGATACAGTCCGGGGAGTACAACTTCTCCGGCTACGTCCAGCGGGTTTTCGATGCGCTGCCTGCGTGGGCGACCGGCTGGCTGGATCGCTTCAACCTGGGCGATCTTTCGGCCCTGCGCGAAACGTTGACGTCCGGCCTCATGAAGGGCGGGCAGGTTCTGGCGCCTCAGGCGCTCAGCATCGGGATGAACACATTCGACTTCGTGATCAGCCTGGGCATCATGCTGTATCTTCTGTTTTTCCTATTGCGCGACGGTAAGGCAGTGGCGGACCGGATCAGGGAGGCTGTTCCTCTCGAGGCCGATCGGAAGTCCGCGCTGTTCACGCGCTTCGCCGATGTCGTCCGCGCCACCGTCAAGGGTGGCGTGCTGGTCGCGATGGCCCAGGGCGCGCTCGGCGGACTGGCGTTCTGGTTCTTGGGTGTTCACGCGCCGATCTTGTGGGCCGTGCTGATGGCCTTCCTGTCGCTGCTGCCCGCGATCGGCGCCGGGCTGGTCTGGATCCCCGTTGCCATCTATTTCCTGGCAACCGGCGCCATATGGCAGGGCCTCGGGCTGATTGCCTATGGCGTGCTCGTCATCGGCCTGGTGGACAATGTCCTGCGTCCATTCCTGGTCGGCAAGGGCACCAAGCTCCCCGACTACGTCGTGCTGATTTCCACGCTGGGCGGCATCGAAGTCTTCGGTTTGAACGGCTTCGTCATCGGCCCGCTGATCGCCGCCATCTTCATGGTGAGTTGGGACATCTTCGCCACATCGAGGCGGACGTCAGGGAATGACCCGTAGAACGGGTAGAGCGCAGCGAAAACCATCCTACGGATTTCGCGATTTTCCGCTGTCATTCCGGGGCGCGCGAAGCGCGAACCCGGAATCCATTTCTCCGCCTGCGTCTGCAGCCCGATGGATTCCGGGCCTGCGTGCTCCGCACGCATCCCGGAATGACGCCAGACGACAGACAATTCGCTCACAGCCTGTACGTTCTCCTACTCCGCGGCCACAGCGATAGGCACCACCCTCTCGTCACCCAGTCCGGCAAACCGTCGCAAGGCTTCGGCCATCCGCACACGCCCGCTGACGCCGGTGATGATGACGTCGACCATGGTGAAGGAACAATGGAAATGGCCGCGGGCGTTGAGCTGCTCGACCGGTACGCCGGCAGCAGCGAGCGCTTCGGCGTACGCCATGCCCTCGTCACGCAGCGGATCGAACTCGCAGGTCACCACGAAGGCTGGTGGCAAACCCTCGAGCTTGCCGCGTAGCGGCGAGACGCGTGGATCGGTCCGATCGCCGGGCGAGCAGTAGAGGTCCCAGAACCAATACATCAGCGAACGCGTCACGAAGTAGCCCGTCGCATTGTCGACGTAGGACGGCCGATCGAACGTGCAGTCGGTAACCGGGGTCAGCAGGAGCTGTCCCGCGATCTCAGGGCCGCCGCGATCGCGCGCGAGCTGGCAGGTGACGGCCGCGATGTTGCCGCCGGCGCTCCAGCCGGCGACCAGCACGGGTCCCGTCCCGCCCAGCTCGGCCGCATGCTCGGCAATCCAGCGTGTCGCGGCAAAGCCGTCCTCCGCCGCCGTCGGGAAGCGGTGCCATGGCGCATGCCGATAGCCGACGCTGACGAAGATCATTCCGCTTCGCCGGCACATGTCGCGGCAGAACGGATCGTCCGATTGCTCGTCGCCCAGCACCCAGCCGCCGCCATGGAAATAGACCACGATCGGATGCGGTCCCGGCGTCGCCGGCCGATAGAGACGATAGGGCAGCGGACCGTCATTGCCGGGAAGTGTGCCGTCGACGATCTCGCCGATCGGCCGGCCCGCGGGACGGCCCTTGTTGAACTCGTCGAGGAAGTCGCGCGCGCCCTGGGCACCGAGCTGTTCGATCGGCGGCAAGTTCATATCCGCGAGCATGCCGAGCACGAGCCGCACATCCGGTTGCAGGCGTACGACCTCGCCGTCATTGCATTGCTCTGCAACCTTGGGGCCGGTGAGCCTGAAGCCGAGCATGCCGCGGCTGACGATCTCGTTGCAGATGCTGCGATACGGGCCGACGCCGCCGGTATAGGGCATCACGCCGCGCGCCTTGCCCGGAACGTTTGCGCCCGTGTACCAGGTATTGGCGAGCCGATGCAGCGTGACCATCGAGCAGTCGGCCATGTGCCGCGTCCAGCCGGCCTGCGCCGTCTCGGTGGCCTCGATGGTGGTGAAGCCCGCCTCCCGCAGCGCGATCAGCCGGTCGACCACCCAGTCGATGTGCTGCTCGATCGACACCGCCATGTTCGACAGCACCGACGGGCTGCCCGGACCCGTGATCATGAACAGATTGGGAAACTCTGCGACGGTCAACCCGAGATAGGTCTGCGGTCCCTGAGCCCAGACGTCGGACAGCGATTTTCCATGACGTCCCGTGATCGGATGCACGGCCTTGATGGCGCCGGTCATGGCGTCGAAGCCGGTGGCGAACACGATCACATCGAGATCGAAGCTGCGCGTGTGGGTCGTGATGCCGGAAGCCGTGATCTCCTTGATCGGCTCCTGCCTCAGGTTGACCAGCGTGACGTTGGGACGGTTGTAGGTGGCGTAATAGTTGGTATCGAGACAGGGACGCTTGGCGCCGAACGGATGATCGTGCGGGGTAAGCGCCTCGGCCGTATCGGAATCCTTCACGACTGCGCGGATCTTCTCGCGGATCAGGTCGCTGACCAGCGCGTTGCCATCGACGTCCACGCCCTGGTCGGCCCAGAGCTGGGTGAGGATGTGGACGAGATCGCCGGCGGCCCACGCCTGCTCGAAGCGCTCGCGCCGCTCGGCATCGCTCAATTGCCAGCTCACGACGGTCTGCTGCGGATAGGGCACGCCGGTGAGCGACCAGCGCGCCTGCTCGCGGTAGCCGGCACAGTCGCCCTCGAGCATCGCAAGCCGATCCGCCGGCCGAGGGCCGTTGTGCGCGGGCAATGCGAAGTTCGGCGTGCGCTGGAAAACCGTGAGGTGTGCGGCCTGCTCCGCGATCAACGGGATCGACTGGATTCCCGATGATCCCGTGCCGATGACGGCAACGCGCTTGCCGGCGAGATTGACGCCCTCATGCGGCCAGCGGCTGGTGAAATAGACGTCGCCCTTGAACTCCTTGACCCCATCGATCTCCGGCGGTTTGGGCGCGGAGAGACAGCCCGTGGCCATGATGTAATAGCGGCAGGAGACGGCCGCGCCATTGTCCGTCGTGAGCAGCCAGCGCTCCGCAGCCTCATCCCACGTCGCCGCCGTGACCTTGGTGCCAAAGCGGATATGGCGCCTGAGATCGTAACGATCGGCGACGAAGCCGAGATAGCGCAGGATTTCAGGCTGGGTCGCATATTTCTCCGACCATTGCCACGCGCGCTCCAGTTCCGGATCGAATGTGTAGCTGTAGTCGATGGTCTGAATGTCGCAGCGGGCGCCGGGATAGCGGTTCCAGTACCAGGTGCCGCCGACGTCGCCGGCCTCCTCCAACGCCACCGTGGTGAAGCCGGCCTTGGACAACCGATGTAGGAGATAGAGGCCCGCAAACCCGGCCCCTACCACTGCGACGTCGACCTGTTGCGCCGTGCCGTTTGTCGCCTCCGAAGCACGTGCTGCAACCATTGCGTCTGGCATGCCATCCTCCCGTGCATTTGATTTTTCGTGAGGCTACATCTGCTTCCCCCGGTCTGTCATCGGACAATTCAATCTTTGGTTGGTGCGCTGCAGCTACTCTTTGTTCTTGTTGGGAAACGGCCGAGCACGATATAGCGCTGACGCTCGGCAAATAGCCGTCGCCCTCTGGAACATGCGATCGCTTTGGCGAACCTGCGCGGAATTCTTCAGCCGAAGCCGACGCCCTCAGCGAGCCCGGCGCAGCATTGGAAACAGCGGTGGCGATGCCCCGACCTGGACCGTGCCGAGGACCTCGAAGCCATGTCGCTGATACAGCGGGATGTTGGCCGGGTTGGTAGATTCGAGATAGGCCGCAACATGATCCCGATCGAACAGCCGAACGGCGTCCCCCAGCAACGCCCCACCACGGCCCTTGCGTCGATGCGCCGGATCGACACCGATCAGCGGCAGATACCAATGAGCTTCCTTGGGATGGTAGGCCGCCATCCCTTCGAAAACCGCGGCCATCTCGGACTCTCGCCCGGCCGGCATGGTCGCTGCAAGCGCCGCCTCGTCGGGTTCGATGCCCGGCGGCAGCCATAATGCCGCACCTGCGTAGTCGTCGACACCGCGCGCCGTATCCTGCTCAAAGGCGCGGCCGCCGAATGCGCGCACCAGCGCCGGGAAAGATGCGAGGTACTGATCCGGATCCGGATAGGCCCAACGCGTCACCGGATCGGCGCTGAAGGCAAGCACCAGAACGGAAATGGCCCGCTCGATATCGGCGGGCGCAACAGCAGTTACGACGGGACCAGAAACTGCGTTCGCCGGACTCATCACATGACCTCCATCCCGGCCCCATTGCCGGGTTCAAGACCAGGATCGAACCACAAATCTGGGGCGTCAATCGGGAGAGGCGGTCAACAAGACGTGCGCTGGCGGTTCGTCCTTGAAACGCATCGGCGACGCGGAAAGCCGCATCGCCGATGGCCTCGCCAAGGATTCAGAAACTAACCGTCATCCGGCCGTTGATCGAGCGCCCCGGCCCTTTGACGTTGTAGCCGTAGGCTGCTGACGACCCCATCATCGAGACCACCTTGTAGTCGACCAGATCTGCGCCGCCGAGCGGCAGGTAGTAGGTCTGATCGAACAAATTGTCGACGCCGAGATCGATCCGGACGTGCTGCCATTGGTAGCCGGTGCGGAGATTGACCAGCGCATAGGAAGGCGTCGTCAGTTCGTTGTGAACCTGGCTGACCTGATCCTTGGAGCCAACGAGCTGCAGTTCGATGCCGTTGGTCCAGCCACCAATGACGTGATCGAGCGCAAGCTTCGCGTTGATCGGCATCACGTGGTAGAGGTCGATGCCGTCCTGCCGCTGGCCACGCACATAGCCGACCGTTCCGCGCAGCTCGCCCCGGCCGTAGCTCGCATTGTCCCACAAAGCGAGACGGCCTTCGAGGTTCACGCCATACAATGTGGCGTCGTGGTTGGCGAAACGCAGATAGACGAAGCCACTGCTGGCCGTGAGGTTATCCGGATTGTTTGCAAGGCAACTGCCGGTCACGCAGCGATCGACGTCGATATAGTCCTGGACGTAGCTCGCATAGGGGGTGACGCTGAAGCTCCAGATCTTGTGCGCCGGATCGTGCCAACCGGCGGTGAAGCTGACCGTGTGCGCCTTTTCCGGCTTCAGGTCCAGATTGCCAACATAGCCATTGCCGTCGCCGAACCACCCGATCATCTGCATGGCCATGGCGTTGGTCGACCAGGCATAGCGTTCGTAGAGGTTCGGCGAGCGCGTCTTGCGCGCAAAGCCGAGTTCGTAATGGCTGGACTGATCGGGTTCATAGCGCACCAGGGCGGAGCCGTCGACATGAACGTCGGTCCGAGCCCGGTCCTGGGCGTTGAAGGCGGCGGCATCCGCGCCATACATCATCGCATTGTAGCCATGGACGTCGCCGGCGTTCATCCACACGACGTCGTTGCGCAAGCCGACGATCGTGGTCCAGTTGTGATCCCAGTGCCGCTCCCATTCGGCAAAGGTGCCGACGCGGTCCCGCTGGCCGCCATTGACGTTGATGAAGGTGTTCGGCCCCATCATCATCGAGCCCGCAACGGGATCCCACCAGTCGTCAATCCGGTTGAGCGTCAGCTCGTTGCCGACCCGCAGCAGGTCGATGTTGGATGCCGCAAACGTGGCCTTCACGGCGTATCCACCATCGATACCATCGGTGTCCATCGGCATGTTGCCGGTTTTGTCCGGGGCAATGAATCCCATCGTGTGCCGGATCTGATGGACGAAGGCGCTGGCCTCGAGCTTGCCCCAGTCGAAGTCTCCTTCGTAACGGCCGTTGGCGTACAGGCCACGGTTGTAGACCATGTCCATGTACTGGTTGACGTAGCCCTGATAGGGGATGAACTGGCCGCCGACCTGGAACGTGAACAGGTTGCCAAAGGTGCGCTTGGAAATGCTGAGCGCGTGGTTCTGGGTCTCATAGAGTGTCGATTTGATCGTGGTGCCGTCGCCCGCCTTGTAGTCGCCGGCGCGCACCCAGCCGCCGGTGTAGGTGACGCTGGTGTCGCGGTTGGCGAGCGTCGCGGTGGCGTCGATGCCGTAGGCGTTGCCGTTGCTGCGGAAGAAGCCTGAGACGGTTGCGGTCGATAACCACCCGGACGGGTCATTCGCGAACACAGGAGGCGCGGTGGTGACATCGATGCGCGCCCCGATGTAGTCGCCGCCCGTGCTGACCGGCGCGATGCCGAGATAGGCCCGCATCTTGGCGATCATGGTCGGATTGACGAAAGACAGCGGCGGATTCATTTCGTTCGGACAGGCGGGGCTGATCAACATGCTGTTGATCGCGACCTGCACCCGGTCGGCGCCGAACCCGTTGATCGCGGGCAGGCTCGATACGCCGCCGGCGCCCCATACCGCACCTCCCGGCAATTCAGTGACGAGCGAAGCTGAATCGCTGGTCGACAGGCCGCGATCGAAGGCGGTCCGCGCAGTCACGGTCGCGTTGCCCGCAGGCTGCGGCGGATGCTCAGCCGGGCGCTGGGCTACCTCGGGGTGATGGGCCGCCGCGGGACTCGTCGGACGACGCGCGTTCGATCGTTGATGCACGGAATGTCGTCGATGCGGTGCGGCAACGTCGACCGGGGGAAGCCTATGGGCCGTCTGCGCAGCGACGCTCGTTACGGCTGGCGGCGCCAGTGTGATGGTGGCGGTCAGCGCCGATGAAATGAGGGCACTGGACAGGTAGAGAGTGGATCGGCCGAGGCCGGACGAAGGCTTGCTCATGATGATAGGACTCGATGTGGCGCAGCATCGTCGCGCATAAGGGTGACGCCCCTGCCCGGCGATCAGGCCGGACAGGCAAACGAAATCGGGACATGCCTTCGCGCGCCGTCGAGGACAGCGATCGAACGGTCATGCTGGTTGAAGGAAAAGGCGTCGGGCTTCGATGGATTGTCGAAGCGGTGCCGCGGCTCGCCTTACGAAATGGAAGGCGGTGCTCGCGCCTGCGTATTGGAGCCTGCGCGGGAGGCTACATGGGTCTGTCGGCGCGCGTGCCAGACCATCCGGACCGACTGCCGATATGGCGTCGCGAACGCGATGGCCTGCGGCGCATCAAATGACGCATTTGCCTGAGCCGCGCAGCAAATTAGACAAGCGATGCCATGCGCGCGTTGGCTGGTATCCCGATCGGCGCTCGCTGCCGACGCGGTTGAATCGCTGTGACAGATTTCAGCAAAGCCGACCGGATCGGAAATGGCGATGGCCGCGGCCCAGCAGGTCGCGATCGGCGCCAGAATCTGCACCGCCAGCGCGATCAGAACGATCGGAAGAAATCTTTGCAACCGCTGCCGCATCAGCCCACCCGACCAAATTCCTAGCACCCGAGGGTTTGAGTGTCGAGATAAGGCGGTTCAACCAGGCCGTTTCTTCATCGCGAACTTGTCCTGTCGCAAACTCCGGCCAAGAGATAGCTTTGACGGGAGAAGCGCGGAACCGATCGGAACCATTCGATCAACGATCCGTCAGGATTGCCGACGCATCGCGGCGTCGATTGACATGGCCGGCAGCAAGGAGTTTATTTCGCTTTACGGGGATTAGGCGATCTCCCCGCGAGGCGACATGCCCAAGTATCGCGTCCTTAATGATGAGGGACGCAGCATGTCTTCATACACATCCATTTCCCCTGATAAGCTTTCACGACTGATCGGCACCGCCGGTGCGCCTGTTCTGATCGACGTCCGCCTCGATGACGACTTCGCGGCGGACCCGCGCCTGATCCCGGGCGCGACCCGCCGCTCGCATCTCGATACCAACGACTGGGCACGAGAGCTGGCCGGACGGTCGGCCATCGTCATCTGCAACAAGGGCGAGAAGCTCAGTGAAGGCGCCGCCGCCTGGCTCCGCCACAACGGCATCGCGGCGGAGATCCTGGAAGGCGGCCATCTCGCCTGGAAACAGGCGGAGCTGCCGACCGTGCCCGCCGACAGGATTCCGCAGCGTGACGGGCGCGGGCGCACCGTCTGGGTGACGCGATCGCGGCCGAAGATCGATCGCATCGCCTGCCCCTGGCTGATCCGTCGTTTCGTCGATCCCGCCGCGGTCTTCCTGTTCGTCGCGCCTGCGGAAGTCGTCGCGGTGGCCGAGCGCTTCGCCGCCACGCCGTTCGACATCGAGAACGTGTTCTGGAGCCACCGCGGCGAACTCTGCACGTTCGACGTGATGGTGGAGGAGTTCGGCCTGTCAACGCCCGCACTGGAGCGGCTGGCCGTCATGGTGCGCGGGGCCGATACCGCGCGCCTTGATCTTTCTCCGGAGGCGCCGGGCCTGCTCGCAGTCTCGCTCGGCCTGTCGCGCATGTACGACGACGACCTCGAGCAGCTCAACGCCGGTCTTCTTCTCTACGATGCCTTCTATCGCTGGTGCCGCGACGCGACCAAGGAGACCCATAACTGGCCGACCAGCAAGGTGAAGCCATGACCGCGCTCACCGCAGGCCAGAAAGCCGCTTCGCGCGAGGAGGCGCACGGCATCGCCTTTTCTGACGCGCTCGCGGTCTGGCTGCGCGTCGCGATCTTGAGCTTCGGCGGCCCGGCCGGGCAGATCGCGGTGATGCATCGCATCCTCGTCGAGGAGAAGAACTGGATTTCGGAAGCGCGCTTCCTGCATGCGCTCAACTATTGCATGCTGCTGCCCGGACCCGAGGCGCAGCAGCTTGCAACCTATATCGGCTGGCTCCTGCATCGGACCGTCGGCGGGATCGTGGCGGGAGGCCTGTTCATCCTGCCCGGCGTCATCGCCATCATGGCGCTGAGCTACATCTACGCCGCCTACGGCAATGTCGGCTTCGTCGAGGCGCTGTTCTTCGGCCTCAAGGCGGCCGTCCTCGCGATCGTGATCCAGGCGGTGGTCCGGATCGGCAAGCGCGCCCTTCGCAACCCGGTCATGATCGCAATCGCGGCGATCGCCTTCGTCGCGATCTTCTTCTTCGCCGCGCCGTTTCCCTTGATCGTCGTGGCTGCCGGCGTCATCGGCTACATCGGCGCCCGGCTCGGCAGGCCCGAATTCGCCGCAATCGAGCACGGCGGAAAGGATGCCGCCGTGATCGACAGCCTGCTCGACGAGATGGTCCCGGAGCACGTTCGGCCCAGCGCGTCCCGGGCGCTGCGCGTCGGCGCCATCTGGCTCGCGCTCTGGCTCGTTCCGGTCGCCGCGCTGCTCATTGGCCTCGGTCCGTCGAACGTCTTCAGCCAGATCGCGATCTTCTTCAGCAAGATGGCGATGGTGACGTTCGGCGGCGCCTATGCCGTGCTGGCCTATGTCGCGCAGCAGGCCGCCAACTACTATCATTGGGTCGAGCCTCGCGAGATGCTCGACGGCCTCGGCATGGCCGAGACGACGCCGGGACCGCTGATCATGGTCGTCCAGTTCGTCGGCTTCATGGCGGCATTCCGTGAGGCAGGCGGGCTGTCCCCGATGCTGGCGGGCACGCTCGGAGGATTGCTCGCGACCTGGGTCACGTTCACGCCCTGCTTCCTCTGGATCTTCCTCGGCGCTCCCTACATCGAGACCATGCGCGGCAACAAGGCGCTCGCCGGCGCGCTCTCGGCGATCACCGCCGCGGTCGTCGGCGTCATCCTCAATCTCTCGATCTGGTTCGCGCTGCACACGATCTTCCGGCAGACCGTCCCGGTGCAAGGCTTCGGCCTCTCCTTCGATGCGCCGGTACTGCGCAGCGTGGATTGGCCGGCGCTGGCGCTGTCGATCGCGGCCGCCACCGCGATCTTTCGTTTCAACATAGGGATGCTCGTCGTCCTCGCGGCGTCCTGCATCGCCGGCGTCCTGTTGCGCCTGACCGGCATCATCTGACCACGAGTAGGCCAACAGGATGACGATAACAGCGAACAACAGGCTGGAGGCACAACCTTGGAGCAAGGACCATGAGACGACTGATCTCCGGCGCCGCCCTTTGCCTGATGATGACGGGCGCGCTGTCGCCTGCCTATGCCCTGACGCAACAGGAACTCGTCGCGAAGCTCGAGTCCGCCGGCTATTCGCAGGTCGGTGAAATGAAATCGACCGCCGAAGGCATCGTCGTGAAGGCCGTCAAGGATGGCAAGGAAGTCCAGATCGTCGTCGACAGCAGCGGTCAAATCAAGGAGCGGCGGTAGAGCCGCGCACCGCGGCCGCAAGCCCAAGTATCCCGACTACACAAACTGCAACAAGAGGAGCCAATCCCCATGACCATGAAAACTCGCTTTGCCGCCATCGCCGCGGCCTTGCTGTTGCCGAGCTTTGCTGCGGCTCAGCCCGCCGATTGGAACATCTTTGCGGAGCCGTTCATCTCGGAAGCTCACGCAGAGGCGATCGACTGGAAAAAGGTGGACGCAGCGCTCGGCAAGACCGCGACCGTCAGCGGCGAAGTCCATCGCTATGGCCTGCCGCGGTCCGATCTGCACGTCACCCTCGACGGCGTAGCGATCAAGCCCGCGCTCGCGCTCGGCGGCTGGGTGGCCTTCGCCCCAATGGACGGCCAGGCGATGGTGATGGGCGATCTCGTCCTGCTCGAATCCGAGATCACGCCTGTCATGACGAAGCTCTTGAACAGCGGGCTGGACATCACGGCGGTCCACAACCACATCCTGCGCGCCTCGCCGGCGACGTTCTACATGCATGTCGCCGGGCACGGCGATCCGGCGAAGCTGGCTAGCGCGATCCACGAGGCGCTGTCGACCGGCAGCAAGACGCCGTTCGCGCCGCTGGCGACATCAGCCGGTCCGGCCCCCACCGTCGACCTCGACACTGCGAAGCTCGACGAGATCATGCACGCCAAGGGGAATGTCACCGGCGGCGTCGATCAGTTCACGATCCCGCGCCGCGAGCCGGCGACCGAAGCAGGCATGGAGGTCAGCCCCGCGATGGGCGGCGCCAACGGGATCAACTTCCAGCCGACCGGCGGCGGCAAGGCCGCCATCACCGGCGACTTCCTCGTCACCGGCGATGAAGTCAATCCGCTGATCCGAGCGTTGCGCGCCGGCGACATCGAAGTGACTGCGATCCACAGCCACATGCTCGACGAGCAGCCGCGGATGTTCTTCATCCATTTCTGGGCCAATGACGACGCGCTGAAGCTCGCCCGAGGCATCCGCGCCGCGCTCGACAAGACAGCCGTGGCGCAGAAGTGAGAACGGGGCCCATGGGTGCGCCCGCCGCGATTGGAGCGGGTCCATGATCTCCGCGGCCGCTACCGCTCACGATACGTCCCGCGAGCTCCTGCGCGTGGAAGACCTCGTTAAGCGGTATGGCCGGGAGGCGGCGGTCGCGCATGTCTCGTTTTCCGTCGCGACCGGGGAAATCCTTGGCATTGTCGGTCCGAACGGGGCCGGGAAGACGACCTTGCTGGAAGCGCTTGTGGGCCTGCTCGCGGCGGAGCAAGGTGCCGTGTTCTGGTGCGGAGAGGAATTGCCGCCGCCGCGGAGAAAGGAAGCGCTGTTCTATCTGCCCGACGGCATGCGCCCCTATCAGGACCGGTTCGCGATCGACGTCATGACCTTCTTCGCGCGGGTCTACCGACGAACGGATGCACAGACGGCCGCAACCATTACTGCCGTCGGATTGACGCCGGTCCTTGGCAAGCGCGTACATGCGCTGTCCAAGGGCTACAATCGCCGGCTGCTGTTGGGGATCGGCCTGCTGACACCGCACGACGTGCTGGTCATGGACGAGCCGTTCGACGGCTTCGACATCAGGCAGACGCGAACCATCATCGATGTGATCCGCCAGGAAGCGACGCGGGGACGCACCTTCATCCTTGCCATCCACCAGCTCGCGGATGCCGAGCGTGTCTGCGACCGCTTTCTTCTGCTCGCCGGAGGAAAGACGCGCGGTATCGGCACTCTCGACGAATTGCGCGCGAAAACCGCGCTGGCGAGCGGTTCGCTGGAGGAGATTTTTCTTGCGCTTACCTGAACCATATCGCGCTCGCGAGGCGCCGCTCGCTCCGTTGCTCGCAAAGGAACTGGCCGAAATTGTCTGCGGCCGGGCGCTATGGACGATGCTGCTCTTGGTCTGTCCATTGATCGGCTATAGCTTCGCTCAAGCCGTCTCGCTCTATGGCGAAGCGAGCGCATCGGCGCGGCAATCTCCGGTACTGGCAGCAAGCCTGTCGCCGCTCGACGGCGTCCTGGTGCCGACCTTCGGCTCCTTCTACGTCGCGGTCACGCTGCTGTTCCCATTCGTGGCGATCCGCGTGCTGGGCCAGGAAAAGGAGTCGGGCGCGCTGCGCCTGTTGGTCCAGTTACCCTACCGATCCTCGACACTCATCCTTGCCAAGCTGGCCGCCGTGCTCGCGGCCTGGGCCCTGGTCGGCATCCCCGCCGTTTCAGCACTCGCGATCTGGGCGATGATGGGCGGGCATCTTGCGGCGTCCGAGACCGTCAATCTCCTGTTCGGCCATCTGCTCTATGGCCTGCTCGTGGGCGCGATTGCACTGTTCGCCGCGACCATTGCCGACAGCTCAGCCACTTCAGCCATCATCGCGCTGGCGGTGACGATCGGATCATGGGTGCTCGACTTCACCCTCGCCGGCCATTCCGGCCTCGCGGCCTTTGTCGCACAACTATCGCTGACGCAAGCGCTGCGCCCGTTCGAACAAGGCTTGCTCTCCGCCGGGCTGGTGCTCGGCGTGACCGGCGCAATCGCCGGCCTGTCCGCCCTCGCCTCCGTCTGGCTGCCGCCCGGCGTGCCAACACAAACCAAGTGCATGCGTTCCGTCCCATGCGTGCTCGCCACCTTGCTGGTGCTCGGTCTGGCGACGCAGATCAGGCAATCGGTCGATGTCACCGAGGACCGGCGAAACTCCTTCCCGGCTGCCGATGAACGCCTGCTCGCCATGCTCCGATTGCCTCTGATCATCAAGGTCAATCTCGCACCCGAGGATCCACGCTACGCCGATCTGCAGCGCAACGTGCTGGCAAAGCTCGATCGCGCGATGCCGAACGTCTCGATCATCCTCGCCGGCAGCCATCGCGATGCCGCCCGCCAATCGGCCAACGATGCTTATGGCGAAATCGAATATTCCTACGGCGCCCGATCGGATATCAGCCGCTCGACCAGTCCACGCGAAGTCCTGCCGCTGCTGTATACCCTCGCTGGCGTGCAACCGCCCGCGCCCGCTCGCGGTGAAGAATATCCGGGCTATCCGCTGGTCGCCACGGCGGATACGGCACTGTTCTGGTTCGTCGGCGGACTACCGCTGTTGATCGCAGGCGCGTGGTGGTGGAGCCGACGCCCGCCCGCCATATCACTGTTCGAAGGAGCTCAATCATGACCGCGGGAGGAAGCTTCAAGCCCGTCGCTGCGGCGATGGTTCTCGCAGCGCTTGCGCTGCCGGCACTCGCTGGGCAGCCGACGAAAATCGACTTTGTCGACGAAACCATTGGCGCTGAGCCGAAATCGCTCGTACCGGTCGTCGGCATCTGGCGGATCGAGAACGACAGCGGCAAGAAGGTGCTCGCGGTGGACGGCCGGCAGTGGAAGGAGGGAGAATCGTCTGCCGGAATCGCCGACAAGGCGCGCGCGCTTTATGGCGAGCGCTACGCGGAATTCCTCGACCGGG
This sequence comes from Bradyrhizobium sp. LeoA1Lang, assembly GCF_055413685.1. Classification (NCBI taxonomy): domain Bacteria; kingdom Pseudomonadati; phylum Pseudomonadota; class Alphaproteobacteria; order Hyphomicrobiales; family Nitrobacteraceae; genus Bradyrhizobium; species Bradyrhizobium sp. LeoA1Lang. The sequence goes on from NZ_JBVAPG010000074.1 coordinate 37,080, forward strand.
TCCAGGCCTATGCGTATTTCCCCTATGTGATCGCGCCCGACATCCAAGACTTCACCAATGGCGAGATCACAGTGCGCTTCCAAGGATTGTCCGGCCGCATCGATCAGGGTGCCGGAATCCTGTTCAACCTGAAGCCGAACGGCAACTACCTGACCGTCCGCGCCAATTGTCTGGAAAACAACCTCGTGCTCTGGAAGTTCGAGAACGGCAAGCGCTCGTCGGTCAAATGGGTGCGCAACACGCCGACCGCCACGCGCCAATGGCACGACCTCAAGGTCCGCATCATCGGCACAAAGGTCGAGGGCTATCTCGATGGCAAGCTCTATCTCGAGCACACATTGGCGCAGCCCGTCTCGGGCCGCGTTGGCCTGTGGTCGAAGGCCGATAGCCACGTACAATTCTCCGACTACACCGTCACGGCAGCCGACTGAGAAATGCGGTGAACGCGACAGACGAACGCATCATCGGCGGACGGAGGAGCGCGTTCCCATCAGGGAACCTAGGCGGCGACGCGACCGGCCTCCAACTGAAACTCCAAGTCCTCGATAAGCTGCGCCAACCGTTCGCGCGTAAACAGATCGGTCGGTTCCTGTGCCAGCCTTCGGGTTTGCGCAAGCTTTTGTTCCAACTCTTTACGCTCGCGGCGCAACATTTGGAGCTCCTTGCTATGTGGGCGAAGTTCGTCAAATTGATCAATAGAAGTTTACAACTTGTTAAAGCAGCGAACGCTCCGCGTCCGACAAACGGGAACGGTTTGTGCGGAACTCATGCTTGAACAAAGATGAGATGATGATCCAGCGCCCGTTCTCCGTTGCTTCAACGAAAAGCCAGAAACGTAATCCGCCATCCGTTGCGTCTTTGACCGCGGGTTACTCCATTCACTCTCACCCACGATTCTCGCCTCCCCGGACGCCAAGTGTTGCGGCTGTAACCGTTGCTTGGGCGAGACAAACTTCGGTGATGCCGCTCATCGATAACGGCGGCGCTTCGGACTCCTGATAGAATTCATCAGGGAGCGTCAGCTAAGCGCCGTCCCACGATGACGATCGTGCAAGAGGGAAGATGATGGCCGACGATCTCACCGCTCGTGTTCAGACCAATCAGCAGAAGCTGAGAGCCGAGTTGAAGTCGCACTATGACTTCATCATTTGCGGGGCGGGGTCGTCAGGTTCGGTCGTCGCACGGCGTTTGGCGGAGAATGCCGACGTCAGCGTCCTCCTGCTTGAAGCCGGCGGCAGCGATGACGTGCCTGAAATCATGGACCCGTCGCGCTGGCCTGCCCTTCGCCGCGGCGAACATGACTGGTCTTTCAATGCGACGGCAAATCCTCGGTTGAACGATCGCGCCATTCCGATGTCCATGGGCAAGGTGCTCGGTGGCGGATCCAGCATCAATGTGATGGTCTGGTCGCGCGGCCACAAGGCGGATTGGGATGACTTCGCGGCGGAAGCCGGTGATGACGGCTGGAACTATCAATCCGTGCTGCAGATCTATCGGCGCATCGAGGACTGGGACGGCGCACCGGATACGGCCCGCCGCGGGACGGGCGGGATGGTCTTCGTGCAGCCGGCGCCTGATCCGCATCCTCTCGCCGCCGCCATGCTCGAGGCCTTTGCGGCCGTCGGCGTTCCGACGTTTGATGACCAGAATGGCGTGATGATGGAGGGGCATGGTGGTGCCGCCATCACCAACCTGTGCCTCCGCGATGGCCGACGGCAATCCATCTTCCGCTCCTATGTCTATCCTGTCATGGACCGCCCAAACCTCACGGTCCTGACCGGCTCGCTCGTCACTCGTCTGACCCTGGCCGGCAAGCGAGTGACCGGCGTGGAGCTCGCGTATGCGGGTAAGGTGCGTCGCATCGGTGCCAATGAAGTCGTGCTGTCGCTGGGCGCCATTCATACGCCCAAGCTGCTCATGCAGTCCGGTATCGGCGACGAGGCCGAAGTGAAACGCCTCGGCATTCCTCTTGTCCAGCATCTGCCGGGCGTCGGCAGGAACTTCCAGGATCACTTCATGGCGCCATGCGTCTGGGAAGCGTCGGGGCCTATTGAACGCCGCAACAATTTGACGGAAGCAACCGCACTTTGGCGCAGTGACGCCGCGCTCGACGTGCCGGACCTGCAGACGCTTATGGTCGAGGCACCCTATGCCAGTCCGCAGGTCGCCAAGGATCCGCTGCCGCCCGATAGCTGGTCGCTGACAAACGCGGTGCTGCGCACCGCCAGCCGGGGCCGCATCCGCCTCACCGGACCCAATCCACACGACCCGGTCGAGATCCATGCGAACTGCCTCGATGATCCCGCCGATCTAAAGGCGCTGAAGACCTGCGTCGAGTTCTGCAGGGCTATCGGCAATTCACCGGCCTTGCGACCTTTCACGAAAAGAGAACTCTTGCCGGGTCCAGTCGACGATTCCGGACTGGAAACGTTCATCCGTAACGCGACGGTCAGCCACTCGCACCAAACCTGCACTGCCAAGATGGGCCGCGACGCGATGTCGGTGGTCGACCACGACTTGCGCGTTTACGGTCTCGATAATTTGCGGATCGCCGACGGATCGGTCCTGCCGCGCGTGACGACCGGCAACACGATGGCCCCTTGCGTCGTCATTGGCGAGCGCGCTGGCGAATTCCTGAAAGCCACTCACCGCCTCGGGCCATAGACGCGTTCCAGGCGTGCGCTATCTGGCAATCCGAACCGGCAGGGTCTCGTAGCCCTTGATGAAATTCGAATACACGCGCTTGGGTTCGCCGATCATCTCTATGCGCTCGAAGCGCTTCAGGATTTCTTCCCAGATGATCTTGAGCTGCAGCTCGGCGAGTCTGAGCCCGACGCATCGGTGAATGCCAAAGCCGAACGACAGGTGTCGGCGCGGCCGCTCGCGATCGATGATGAAGTCGTAAGGCTTCTCGATCACCTCTTCGTCGCGGTTGCCCGAGACGTACCACATAGCGACTTTGTCACCCTTCCTGATTTGCTTGCCGCGGAACCCAATGTCGGCAAATGCCGTCCGCCGCATATGTGCAACCGGCGTCTGCCAGCGGATCACCTCCTGCACGAGACCATCGATCAAAGCAGGATTCTTCCTGAGCTTCTCATACTCAGCCGGATGCTGGTGGAGCGCATAGATGCTGCCCGACAAGGTGTTGCGGGTGGTCTCGTTGCCGCCGACGATCAGAAGCAGCAGATTGCCGAGGAAGTTGCCCGGATTCACGTCGCGCGTGCCCTGGCTGTGCGCCAGTAGCGACAGCAGATCGCTCTTCGGCGGCTGATTGACGCGCGCTTCCCAGAGTCGGCTGAAATATCGCACGCATTCTCCGAGTTCAGCCTGCCGCTCGTCCTCGGTCGCGACGACGCCTCCAGGGCCCGGAATGGTCGTCGCGACGTCGGACCAGCGCGTCAGCTTGCGACGATCCTCCCAGGGGAAATCAAACAGCACGGCCAGCATCTGCGTCGTCAATTCGATCGAGACCCGGTCGACCCAGTCGAACGCCTCATTGGTCGGCAGATTGTCGAAGCATTCGACTGAGCGCTCGCGGATGCCGATTGCGAACCGTTCGAGATGTGTTGACGTGAATACTGGAGCTATCGTCTTGCGCTGAGCGGTATGGCGCGGAGGATCCATGCTGATGAAGCTCTCGCGGCGCAGGTCGGGTGTCACGTCGACCAAGGTGATGCCGCCAAGCGCCGAGGCCGAGGAGAACACCGCATGATTGGTTTCGACATCGATGATGTCGTCGTATTTGGTGATGGACCAATACGGGCCGAACATGCTGTCGCTGGTGTAGTGGACAGGATCTTCCTTGCGCAGCCGGTCGAAGTAGGGCCAATGGGTATCGGAGCGGAACAGCTCGGGATCTCCGGGATCGAACTCTTCCAGCGGCAGGGAGAGAGCCCGCTCTCGGGCGCTGTCGTACCGGCTGTCTCGAATAGGATCGGGCGTCCTGCGCATGGCCGGCTCCTTGTCGATCGTTTCCTTTTTCTTCTGCGGAGCGTTTGATCTTCTGCGGAGTGTTTAGTGGGCACGAATCAAATCCATTTGTCCGCATCTCGGCATGTGCGCCGGTTTTCGTGATGCAATTCGCTGATGCGCAATTGCACGTGACAGCCCCCTTCATTGCGAGCCACCGGGGCGGCGCTACCGCGCCGACCCGGTGGCTCGCAATGACGATGTGGATGCTTTGGGTGCGACAAATCAACCCGACGGGCAAATCAGCCAAAAGTCTGTCCATCCCTCGCGCAAAAAACATTCCGCTTTCGCCGTCGGGCAAATCAGTGATTTAACTCCGCGGGTCTCACCCGAATGAGGGGCGGCTCGCGATCGTCACGAACGTTGCGGTGAGATGCGGTGGACGTTGGTGTTGCGACAGACGAACGCAACATCAGCGGACGGCGAAGTCGTGTGGTCCTGGCGCCCCGACGCTGGCGCTAAACTTCTTACGAAGCGACGGTGGCAAGAAAGCCCGGTCACCGGGGAGAGCACGAAGTAAGCCGTAAACCATCGCGCAGGGAAAGCCGGAATGCTTCGGTTGAACCTGTGGTCCTACCCCCGTGCTTTTTGTTGCACGGGA
>NZ_JBVAPG010000075.1:0-40427 GCF_055413685.1 Bradyrhizobium sp. LeoA1Lang
AAAGGAAAAAATGGTCATTCGCATTGCGCTCGCCCGTAAGCTCCTGGTCCGCCTCAACGCCAAAGCACGCGAGGCGCGTGCCGCTTACGCCAATGCAACTTGACAATCCAGATAGTCGCTCATCCCGAGGAGCACGCTTAGCGCGCGTCTCGAGGGATGGGCCACGGGCTCGATTGGGCCTCATGGTTCGAGACGGCGCTTCGCGCCTCCTCACCATGAGGGGAGAGAGTTCTCGCGTGCGCTAAACCAGCTTGAAGGCGATGTAGAAGCCGAGCACCAGCACGATCGCGCCGATTGCGACCCAGAAGCCCAGCCGCTTCTCCAATTCCTTGCGGATGAAGTCGCCGTAGCGGTTGAGCAGGACCGCGACAATGAAGAAGCGGCCGCCGCGCGCGACGATGGAGCACAGGATGAACAGCCAGATGTTATAGCCGGCGAAGCCCGAGGTGATGGTGACGAGCTTATAGGGGATCGGGGTCAGGCCCTTGAGCAGGATGATCACCGCGCCCCATTCGGCATAGGAGGCGCGGAAGGCGTCCACCTTGTCGCCGAGGCCGTAGATGGTGATCAGCCAATGGCCGACCGAGTCATAGAGCAGCGCGCCGATGGCGTAGCCGAGCACGCCGCCGGCGGCCGACGCGATCGTGCAGACGGTGGCGAACCACCAGGCGCGCCTCGGCTGCGCCAGCGACATCGGCAGCAGCATGATGTCGGGCGGAACCGGGAAGAATGAGCTCTCAGCGAAGGCGACGGCGGCCAAAATCCACAGCGCGTAGGGTTTGTCGGCGGCGTCGATGCACCAGTCGTAGATCCGTTTCAGCATGGGCGCGATCAACCATCATGGAGCGCATTTGTCCATGCCGGCAAAAGAGGATTGTTGGCGGGTCAGCGCCGCTTCCGCAGGCTGCTTTCGAGCGCCACAATTCGCCGCCGCACGACCGGCTCGGCCGACGGCTTGGCCAGTCTGGCTCCGGTCTTCGGCAGTTTTTCGGCGATTCCGAGTAAATGCTCGCGCCGTTCCATCTCTTTCCAGACATCCTCCGGCTTCACCCCGGCGGCTGCCCACAAAACAGTCAGGTTATAGAGAAGGTCGGCGCTCTCGCGCACCACGGCGTCGGTCTTGCCGCTGAGGGCGTCGATCACGACCTCGATCGCTTCCTCGGCCAGCTTCTTGGCCATTTTTGACGGCCCGCGCTGAAACAATCGGGCGGTGCGCGACGTCGCCGGATCGAGATGCCGGGCCGCGAGAACCGCCTGATAAAGCCGATCGAGCGAATCACTCATTCCTCAAGCCTAATTCAAACCTCTGGCCAGCGTGTTAACATGCTGGCCAATGGGCGAAAAAAATCCACCGGCCGCGCGGGCCGGTGGCCACATCTCGATCAAAATCGCGTTTACCAGCTCGCGAGCGGATGGCCGCGATAGTACGGCACGCCGCGGCCATAGCCGCCGCCGTAGTAATACGGGCCGCCGCCATAATAGGCCGGGCCACCGTAATAGACCGGGCCGCCACCATAGTAGCCGTAGGAATCATAGTAATCGCGGCGGTTCTGGGCCGCGGCGATCGCAAGCCCCGCGCCAACGATGCCGGCAAAGGCTGCGGCAGCGGCCGCGCCACCACCACCGCCGCGATAATATCGTCGGCGGGCGCTGATATCGGTGACGTCGCTGGTGCCGGTCTGCGCCGTGACCTCCTTGGCCTTCGGGGCCGAGCCCGCATAGGCCAGCGACGGCTCGACCGCCGTCAGCGCGACCGCCGCGACGGTAGCCAGTGCGGCTGCGCGGCCGATCGATGAAAACACACCTTTTCGCGCAAACATCTGAGTAGTCCTCCGTGGAAGCTCGGCCCGTCGGGCCACTCATAGCCAACCACGGGTGCGACCCTAAGTTCCCCAAACCAAACGCAGGCTGAACGATCCCTGGCGAAATCGTGGCAGTCATCAAGCATTCAGGTTAGAAGCGGCAGAATGGCACCGCTGAACGGGCGAAAACGCGCGTTCGGTGTCACGAAACAGACATACCCAGCGCGACAGATTGTCTCGCGTCTCCTGACGTTATCATGCGCGTAACCTCAACTTCCACCCGCCGCGATTTCCTGGGCCTTGCAATCGGCCTCGGCGCCAGCCTGTGCTCTCGCGCAAGCCGCGCACAGAGCGCAGGCGCCGCCAAGCAGCCGATCACGATCCAGCTTACGCTCGACCGCCCGATCGACGCGGCGGTGTCGCCCTTCGTGATGGCAGGCGTCGGCGGATCGTTCGGCGCGGAGGGGCTTGCGGTCACCACCAACATCGCGGGCGGATCGCAGGACGCGATCGGGCGCGTCAGCGCGGGGATGAGCGATTTCGCGCTGGTCGACATCAACACGCTGATCCGCGCGCGCGACCGGAATGGCGCCGCACCGGTCAAGGCGATCTTCGTGCTGTTCAACCACGCGCCCTACGCCATCATCGCGCGCAGGAGCCGCGGCATCCGTGCGCTCTCCGATATCGAGGGCAAGAATCTCGGCGTCGCCGAAGGCGATCTCTCGATCCGGCTGTGGCCCGCGGTCGCCAGGCAGAACGGCATCAAGCCGCAAAGCGTGAAGCAGAACAGCATCAGCGCCGCGGTCCGCGAGCCGATGCTGTCGGCGGGACAGGTCGACGCGGTCACCGGCTTCTCCTATCTGTCGGCGATCAACCTGCGCGATCGCGGCGTGCCGGCGGACGATCTCGCAGTGCTGCGCTTCGCCGACTACGGCTGCGAGGCCTATGGCGCCGCGCTGATCGTCAACCCGAACTTGGCAGCCGCCAAGCCCGAGGCCGTGAAGGGCTTTGTGCGGGCGGTGATCACGGGAACACATCTTGCGATCAAGGAACCCGCACGAGCGGTCACCGAAGTGGTGAGCCGCATGGATGCCGGCTCACGCGAACTGGAATCCGAGCGGCTGCGCGCCATCATCGGCGACAACATCCTCACCGCGGAAGTGAAGCAGCACGGCCTCGGCGGCATCGATACGGTCAGGTTCGAGCGGTCGATCGACCAGATCGCGGAGGATTTCAAATTCCAGAAGCGGCCGACCGCGGCGGATATTTTCGATGACGCATTCCTGCCGCCGGCCGACGCGCGCGTGGTGAATTGAGCAAGAGTAGCGCCGCGCCCGTCATTGCGAGGAGCGACAGCGACGAAGCAATCCACGCCTCCGCAAGCGGAGATATGGATTGCTTCGCTCCGCTCGCAATGACGTGGAGAAAACGGCGGGAAAGAGCATCGCGCTCTGGTTCTTGCCCGCGATCCCGGATTAGAATGGCGGCATGTCGCTGCTTCGTCTTTATGTTCGCGTGCTCGAATTGCTCGGCAAGGAGGCGCGGCTCGGCTGGATCCTGGCCGGCGCCAATCTCTTGCTCGCCTGCGCGCAATTCGCCGAGCCGGTGCTGTTCGGCAAGATCGTCGACGTGCTCTCGGGCAAGCCGGTCACCGGACTGATCGCGTCCACCTCGCCATGGCCGCTGCTCGCGGCCTGGGTCGCGTTCGGCCTGTTCACGATCGGGTGTAGCGCCATCGTGGCGCTGCATGCCGACCGGCTCGCGCATCGCCAGCGGCAGGCGGTTCTGACCGATTATTTCGAGCACATCCTGCAACTGCCATTGACCTTTCACACCGGCACCCATTCGGGACGGCTGATGAAAGTGATGCTGAACGGCACGGACGCGCTGTGGCGGCTCTGGCTCGGCTTCTTCCGCGAGCATTTTGCCGCGATCCTGTCGCTGGTCGTGCTGTTGCCGCTCTCGCTCTACATCAACTGGCGACTCGCGATCCTCCTGTTCGCGCTCTGCGTCGTCTTCACCGTGCTGACCACGCTGGTGGTACGCAAGACCTACGGCATGCAGAGCGAGGTCGAGGAGCACTACAGCGATCTCTCCGCGCGCGCCTCCGACGCGCTCGGCAATGTGGCGCTGGTGCAGAGCTTCGTCCGCATCGACTCCGAGGTGCAAGGCCTGCGCTTCGTCGCCGACAAGCTGCTCGCTGCGCAGATGCCTGTGCTGTCATGGTGGGCGCTGGTGACCGTGATCACCCGTGCCTCCACCACCATCACCGTGCTTGCGATCTTCACGGTCGGCATCGTGCTGAACCAGCAAGGACTGACCTCGGTCGGCGAGATCGTGATGTTCGTCTCCTTCGCGACCATGCTGATCCAGAAGCTCGAGCAGGTGGTGGGCTTCATCAACAACGTGTTCATGGAAGCGCCGCGCTTGAAGGAATTTTTCAACGTACTGGACGCGGTGCCGGCGGTGCGCGACCGTCCCGGCGCAATGGATGCAGGCCGGCTGTCGGGCCTCGTCGAATTCCACGACGTCTCCTTCTCCTATGATGGCAAGCGGCCGGCAGTGGAAGATCTGACCCTCACCGCGCTGCCCGGCCAGACCATCGCGCTGGTCGGCCCGACCGGTGCCGGCAAGTCGACCGCGATTGCGCTGCTGCACCGCGCCTTCGATCCGCAGTCGGGCATCATCAAGATCGACGGCATGGATATCCGCGCGCTGAAGCTGACCGCGCTGCGAAGGAACATCGGCGTGGTGTTCCAGGAGGCGCTGCTGTTCAACCGCTCGATCGCCGAGAACCTGCGCGTCGGCAAGCCTGACGCCACCGACGAGGAACTTCGCACGGCAGCGGCCCGGGCACAGGCGCTGGAATTCATCGAGCGCAGCGAGAAGGGATTCGACACCCATGCCGGCGAGCGCGGCCGCATGCTGTCAGGCGGCGAGCGGCAGCGCCTGTCGATCGCCCGCGCGCTGCTCAAGGACCCGCCGATCCTGATCCTGGACGAGGCCACCAGCGCGCTGGATGCCGTCACCGAGGCCAAGGTCAACGCCGCTCTCGATGAAGTGATGAAAGGCCGCACCACCTTCGTGATCGCGCATCGCCTCTCCACCATCCGCCACGCCACCCGCATCCTGATGTTCGACAACGGCAGGGTGATCGAAAGCGGAACTTTCGATGAACTCGTCGCAAAAGGCGGCCGTTTTGCCGATCTCGCGCGGGCCCAATTCATGGTCCAGGAGAACGCGCGAGCAAGCCTGCAGGCGGAATAGGCCGCGCTTCACCGGCCGCGGAATTGTCGAAATTCGGCCGATTTCGTCCACGATTAAATAACCCGGCCTCTGTTCTCCAAAAGCGGCCCGGTATAGGGTTTGCACCGCCGCAAAATTGGCCGGCGCCGGACACGCTTGAAACCGGAACGTCACATCTGAAAGCCCACCTTGGCCAAGGCGTTTGTTCAAGGCGGGTCTTCAATCAGGACCGGACCAGGATAGTGCACCTTCTTCGCCCGCTGCTTCGCCGATCGCTTCTCCTCTTCGTCGCCGCCGCGGCCCTCGCGCTTGCGCCGCGCGCGACCAAGGCGGAGGCGCTGCTGGTGGTGGAAGCCGATAGCGGAAAGGTGCTGCAGGCCGACAACGCGACCATGCCCTGGTATCCGGCATCGGTCACCAAGCTGATGACGGCCTATGTGTCGTTGAAGGCGGTGAAGGACGGCCGCGTCTCGCTCGACACGCTGCTCACGGTCTCGCCGACGGCGGCCTCGCAGTCGCCCTCGAAGATGGGTTTCCGTCCGGGCACGCAGGTCACCGTCGACAATGCGCTGAAGATGATGCTGGTGAAGTCGGCCAACGACATGGCGGTCGTGCTCGCCGAAGGCGTCGGCGGATCGATCGACGGCTTCTCCGCGATGATGAACGAGACCGCGCAGAAGCTCGGCATGACGCAGACGAGCTACGTCAATCCGAACGGGCTGCCGGCGGACGGCCAGATCACCTCCGCACGTGACCTTGCGATCCTCGCCCGCGCCATCATCCGCGATCTTCCCGAATACGAATATTTCGTGCACATCCCCTCGATCCGCTTCGGCCGCCGGACCACGCAGAACTTCAACCGCCTGATCGGCCGCTATCCCGGCGCCGACGGTTTCAAGACCGGCTTCATCTGCGCGTCCGGCTACAACCTCGTGGCGTCGGCGACGCGCGACGGCAAGCGGCTGATCGCGGTGGTGCTCGGCGCCTCGTCGGGTCGCATGCGCGCGGTGCGCGCGGCGCAACTGCTCGATCGCGGTTTTGCCAATAACAACCTGTCCTGGCTCCGCCCTTCGCTGGGCACAGTCGAGAGTCTGGCGCCGATCGACGCTACGCCGCCGAACCTGCGCGATGAGATGTGCGGCCCCAAGCGCAAGCGGCCCGCAAGTGATGAGGACGAGGACACCGTCGCCAGCAGCAGCACCAGCAGCAGCAGCGGCGAGACCGGCGCGACCTTCTTCGCCGCCCTGCCACCGCCGATCTTCAAGCCGGCCGACTTGCTGGCGCAGCCGGCGGAGCCGTCCGAGCCGGTCGTGGTCTATACCGGCCCGACCCGCACGGGTGCGGCGCTGATCGCCGCGGTCGCGGCGGACACCGAGAAGGACACGCCAAAGCCGCGCAAGAAGAAGACGCATGTCGCGGCCAAGAAGCCGGACGCGTCCGCCGACGGCAAGTCCGACGCCAAGCCGGCTGCAAAGCAGGCCAAGGCAGATACGAAGGCGGATACCAAGCAAGCCGCCAAGCCGGAAACCAAGCCGGCGGCGAAGCCTGCCGCCGTCCACCATGCCAATGCCAAGTCGGCGAATGCCAAGTCGGATGGCGCGGCGGCAAAGTCTTCGGAGAAGCCCGCGGCCACCGCGGGCGACAAACCGGCCGCCAAGCCGGCGAAGCCGAAGGCGGCGGCCAAGCCGAAGAACGACGGCAAGCCGGCCAGTTAACCGCGCCGCAACATCCCCCGATTTGCTGATGCGTCGAACGGGCGCGGACGGCTTGCCATCGGCCGCCGGCTAGCCCAATACTGCCAAAAAGAAGGCAGTCCGGGCCACGGTCCGGGGACGAGGAGAGGGGATTTCCATGGAGCGCATCTGGCTCAAGTACTACCCGGCCGGCGTGCCCGCCGACATCGACGTCACGCAATACTCATCGCTGGTTGAGCTGCTCGAGGAAAGCTTTGCGAAGTTCGCCGACCGCAAGGCCTTCATCTGCATGGACAAGGCGATCACCTATCGCGAGCTCGACGAGATGTCGACCGCGCTCGGCGCCTATCTGCAGAGCCTCGGCCTGCAAAAGCGCGCGCGCGTCGCGCTGATGATGCCGAACGTGCTGCAATATCCGATCTCGACCGCCGCCGTGCTGCGTGCCGGATACGCCGCCGTCAACGTCAACCCGCTCTACACCCCGCGCGAGCTCGAGCACCAGCTCAAGGATTCCGGCGCAGAAGCCATCATCGTTCTGGAGAATTTCGCGAATACCGTGCAGCAGGTGCTGGGCAAGACGTCGGTCAAGCACGTCATCGTCGGCAGCATGGGCGACCTGCTTGGCTTCAAGGGCGTGATCGTCAATCTGGTGGTGCGCCGGGTGAAGAAGATGGTGCCGCCGTTCTCGATCCCGCGCGCCGTCACATTCAACACTGCTGTCGCCGCAGGCCGGGGCATGAAGCTCAACCGGCCCAGGATCACGCCCGATGACGTCGCCTTCCTGCAATATACCGGCGGCACCACCGGCGTCTCCAAGGGAGCCACCCTGCTCCACCGGAACATCGTCGCCAACGTGCTGCAGAACGACGCCTGGCTGCAGCCGGCGATCAAGAAGCCGCCGCATGTCGACCAGCTCTTCATCGTCTGCGCGCTGCCGCTCTACCACATCTTCGCGCTGACCGCCTGCTATCTGCTGGCGGTGCGCGCCGGCGGCGTCAACCTCCTGATCCCGAACCCGCGCGATCTGCCCGGCTTCGTCAAGGAGCTCGCGAAATACCAGATCAACAGCTTTCCCGCCGTCAACACGCTCTACAACGGCTTGTTGAACACACCCGGCTTCGACAAGCTCGACTTCTCCAAGCTCAAGACCTCCTTCGGCGGCGGCATGGCCACGCAAAAGCCGGTGGCCGAGAAATGGCTGGCGGTGACCGGCTGCGCGCTGTCGGAAGGCTACGGCTTGTCCGAGACCTCGCCGACGCTGACCTGCAACCCCGCCGACACCGACAAGTTCTCCGGCTCGATCGGCCTGCCGGTGCCTTCGACTTATCTCTCGATCCGCGACGATGACGGCAATGAACTGCCGCTCGGACAGGCCGGCGAGATCTGCGCCAAGGGCCCGCAGGTGATGTCGGGCTACTGGAACCGGCCGGACGAGACCGCGCGGGTGATGACCGCGGACGGCTATTTCCGCACCGGCGACATCGGGGTGATGGACGAGAACGGCTACACCAAGATCGTCGACCGCAAGAAGGACATGATCCTGGTCTCCGGCTTCAACGTCTATCCGAACGAGATCGAGGAAGTGATCGCGAGCCATCCGGGCGTGCTCGAATGCGCCGTGATCGGTGTGTCCGACGCCAAGACCAGCGAGGCGGTCAAAGCCTTCATCGTCCGCAAGGACCCGAGCCTCACCGCCGAGGAGATCATCAAGTTCTGCGGCACCCAGCTCACCAACTACAAGGTGCCGAAGCAGATCGAGTTCAGGACCGAGCTGCCGAAGACCAATGTCGGAAAGATCCTGCGCCGCGAATTGCGCGACGAGAAGAAGCCGGCGGCTGCGGCCTGAATTCGCGCGCCAGCGGACGTTCGGACCATGATTGACGTTCGCGATGTCACGCCGGGCGAGATCCTGGCGTTCTGGCGCGCGGCCGGCCCCGATCGCTGGTACGCGGGCGACGATGCGTTCGATGCGGAAATACGCGACCGCTATCTCGAGCTCTGGCGGAAGGCGGCGGGCGGCGAGTTGTCGTCATGGGAGATGATCGACGACGGCGCGCTGGCGCTCGTCATCATGCTCGATCAGTTTCCCCGCAACATGTTCCGCGGCGACGCGCTGACCTATTCAAGCGACGCGCTGGCGCGGGAGGTGGCGCATCGGGCCATCGACCGCGGGGTGGATGCGCGGATCGACCCCGACCTGCTCGAATTCCTCTACATGCCCTTCATGCATTCGGAGCATCTGCCCGACCAGATCCGCTGCATCGAGCTGTTCCGGAACATCGGCAACACGGAGCAGCTCGAATATGCGGAGGGGCACGCCGATATCATCCGGCGGTTCGGCCGCTTTCCTCACCGCAACCGCATCCTGCGGCGCGCGACCACACCGGACGAGCAGGCCTTCCTGGACGAAGGCGGATTTTCTGGATGATGACGGAACGGTGAAGGCGCGCGGCCGTTGCGGTTTTGACGCTCGCGAATATTGTGCCCGCAAGCTGCACGGTCTACAAAACATCAGCTCATTCAGGGAGACTGGACGATGACGATCCAAGTTGGCGGCAAGCTGCCGGATGCCAAGTTTCGCGTGATGACCGAGGAAGGTCCGCAGGTGCGGACCACCGATGATGTCTTCAAGGGCAAGAAGGTGGCGCTGTTCGCAGTGCCCGGCGCCTACACCGGCACCTGCCACAAGATGCATCTGCCGAGCATCTTCCTCAACGCCTACGCCATCAAGGACAAGGGCGTCGACACCATCGCGATCGTCTCGGTCAACGATGCCTTCGTCATGAACGCCTGGAAGCGCGACACCGACCAGCGCGACGAGGCGCTGTTCCTCGCCGACGGCAACGCCGATTTCACCAAGGCGATCGGCATGGAGCTCGATGCCTCCGGCAACGGGCTCGGCATCCGCTCCAAGCGCTATTCGATGCTGGTCGAGGACGGCGTGGTGAAGAAGCTCAACCTCGAACCGGCCCCGGGCAAGGTCGAGGTCTCCGGCGGCGACACGCTGCTGGCACAGCTCTAAGCTTCCCCCCGTCATTGCGAGGAGCGTAGCGACGAAGCAATCCACGCCTCAGCAAGCGGCGAAATGGATTGCTTCGCTTCGCTCGCAATGACGGACGACGACGGAGAGGCCGTAGGGTGGGCAAAGCGAAGCGTGCCCACCGTTTTTTGCACCGAACGTAGATGGTGGGCACGCTGCGCTTTGCCCACCCTACCAACTACGAACCGCCGACTTTTTCCTTCAGCCGCGCCATGGCGACGCCGTCGCGGGCGAGCTGGTCGGCGCGCTCGTTTTCGGCGTGGCCGGCGTGGCCCTTGATCCAGTGCCAGCGCACCTCGTGCGGCTTCAGCGCGGCATCGAGCCGCTGCCATAGCTCGACATTCTTCACCGGCTTCTTGTCGGCAGTACGCCAGCCGTTCTTCTTCCAGCCGAAGATCCAGGCGGTGATGCCCTGGCGGACATATTGGCTGTCGGTGGTGAGATCGACCACGCAGGGCTTCTTCAGCGCCTCCAGCGCCGAAATCGCCGCCATCAATTCCATGCGGTTGTTGGTGGTATGGGCCTCGCCGCCCTTCAATTCCTTCTCGACGTCGCCGAATTTCAGGATCGCGCCCCAGCCGCCCGGGCCGGGATTGCCCGAGCAGGCGCCATCGGTGAAAACAGTCACATGCGGCTTTTCGCTCACGCCACGCACCCCGCCTGCGTCACGCCGTAGTCGCTGAGCGTCTTCACGCTCTGCTGGAAGCGCAGCTTGCGCACATATTCCAGCGGGTCCTTGGGCTTCACCAGCGCACCTGGCGGCACGTTGAGGAAATCGACCAAACGCGTCAGCAGGAAGCGCAGCGCGGCGCCGCGCGCGAGCAGCGGCAGCGCCGCCTGCTCTCCTTCCGACAACGGCCGCGCCCGGCCATATGCATTGAGGAGCGCGCGCGCTTTCGTCGCGTTGAAGGAATGGTCCGGCTCGAAGCACCAGGCATTGAGGCAGATCGCCACGTCATAAGCCAGGATGTCGTTGCAGGAGAACGGGAAGTCGATCAGCCCCGACAGTTTGTCGCCGAGGAAGAACACGTTGTCCGGAAACAGATCGGCATGGATGACGCCGACCGGCAGATCGGTAGGCCAATTCGCCTCGAGATAGCCAAGCTCGCGCTCGATAAAATCGCGCAGGCCCGCCTGCACGCTGTCGGCGCGCGCGCCGGCAAGATCGAACAGCGGACGCCAGCCGGCAACCGAGAGCGGATTCGGCCGGAACATTGGGAAATCCAGCCCGGCAAGATGCATCTTCGCCAACGCCTCGCCAACGGCACCGCAATGTCCGACATTCGGCCGCCGCGGCCACATGCCTTCGAGGAAATTGATGACCGCCGCCGGCCGCCCCGCAAGCCGGCTAAAGACCTCGCCCTTGCGGTTTCGCGCCGGCTGCGGGCAGCTCACGCCGCGCTCGGCGAGATGCGCCATCAGCGACAGGAAATACGGAAGGTCATCCTCCGCCACGCGCTTCTCGTAGAGCGTCAGGATGAACGAGCCGCAGTTCGTGTGCAGCAGGAAGTTCGAGTTCTCGACGCCCTCGGCGATCCCCTTGTAGGAGAGGAGATCGCCGATGTCGTAACCTCTAAGGAATTCCGCTAGCTCTTCGGCGGCGACGTCGGTGTAGACCGCCATAAACGACTACTCGGCGGCGGCTTCAGGACGCAGCGAGCGCGGCAGCGGGAAGAACTCGTTTTCTTCCGCGGCCGAGACGGTCTCGACATGCAATTCAAAGCGCTCGGCGAACGCGTCCATGATCTCTTCGACGATCACTTCCGGCGCGGAGGCGCCGGCCGTGATGCCGAGGCTGCTGATGCCCTCAAAGCGATCCCAGTCGATGTCGCTGGCACGCTGCGCCAGCACCGCGATCGGGCAGCCCTCGCGCTCGGCGACCTCGCGCAGGCGCTGCGAGTTGGAGGAGTTCGGCGCGCCGACCACGATCAGCGCATCGACCACCGGAGCCACCTTCTTCACCGCGAGCTGGCGGTTGGTGGTGGCATAGCAGATGTCTTCCTTGTGCGGCCCGTTGACGTTCGGGAAGCGCTCCTTGAGCAGCGCGACGATCTCGGCGGTATCGTCGATCGACAGCGTGGTCTGGGTCACAAAGGCGAGGTTGTTGGGGTCCTTCGGGGTGAAGGTCTTGGCGTCCTCGGCGGTCTCGATCAGGGTCACGGCGCCCGCAGGCAACTGGCCGAGCGTGCCGACCACCTCCGGGTGGTGGGAATGCCCGATCAGGAGGATCTCGCGGCCACGCTTGAAATGGATCGCGGCTTCCCGGTGCACCTTGGTGACCAGCGGACAGGTGGCGTCCAGCGAGAACAAATGGCGTGCCTGCGCATCCGCCGGAACCGACTT
Source organism: Bradyrhizobium sp. LeoA1Lang (assembly GCF_055413685.1). NCBI lineage: Bacteria > Pseudomonadati > Pseudomonadota > Alphaproteobacteria > Hyphomicrobiales > Nitrobacteraceae > Bradyrhizobium > Bradyrhizobium sp. LeoA1Lang. Next base: position 12,126 of record NZ_JBVAPG010000075.1, read on the forward strand.
TGGAACCCCATGAGCGGAAAAAACCACCGGTGCGGTGGTATTCGCGGGGATTTCCGCCAGTTCCTCGACGAAAATCGCGCCCTTCTTCTTCAGGCCGTCCACGACATATTTATTGTGGACGATCTCGTGCCGGACATAAACCGGGGCGCCGTAGATCGTCAGCGCCCGTTCCACGGTGTCGATGGCCCGGACCACCCCGGCACAAAAGCCGCGTGGCGAACAAAGCACGATTCTCAGGTCTGGTTTGGCTGGCATGGAGCGATCTCGCGACCGAATCACCCCTTGCCGGCGGGCAGGGAACGGTCAGTTGGGTAAGGACTTTAGCCCGACTTGGGCTGGGTTTCGGACGGTGTCAAGGCACTCTAGCAGAACCATTGCGCCACCGGTACCCGAAGGATTATATAGGGCTTAATTCCCGTCATCGCTGATGACCCCCGGTTTCGCCTCCAAAGAGGTGGGCGAAGCACAAAGGAGATTTGCCATGAGCAACGCACCTCTGATGCCCAAGGCGACCGCCGTCTGGCTACTCGATAATACCGCGCTGACCTTCGACCAGGTCGCCGATTTCACCAAGATGCACCCGTTGGAGGTCCGCGCCATCGCGGACGGCGACGCCGCCCAGGGCATCAAGGGCATGGACCCGATCTCGACCGGCCAATTGAGCCGCGACGAGATCGAAAAGGGCGAAAGGGACCCCAACTATCGCCTCAGGCTCGGCGAGAGCAAGGTGGTGCTGCCGGCCGCCGCCAAGCGCAAGGGCCCGCGCTATACGCCGGTGTCGCGCCGCCATGAGCGGCCGAGCGCGATCCTGTGGCTGGTCCGCAACCATCCCGAACTGAAGGACGCCCAGATCATGCGGCTGGTCGGAACCACCAAGACGACGATCGCCAGCGTCCGCGACCGCACCCACTGGAATACCTCGACGCTGACCCCGATGGACCCGGTGACGCTCGGCCTGTGCTCGCAGATCGAGCTCGACTTCGAGGTGCAGCGCGCCGCCAAGGAGAAGCCCGCCACCGCCACCTATGGTGGCGCCACGCTGCTGCCGGCCTCCGAGACCACGCGGAAGGAGCCGGAGTTCGAGCCCGCCGAGAGAAAGGGCGACGACCTCAACGTCGACGCCGTGTTCGCCAAGCTGAAGACGATCGGCGGCAAGAAAGAAGAGCAGGAAGAATAAGGCTGCCTCGCATTCGGTACGAGGCATGCGAAACGCGGCGGATCAACCCGCCGCGTTTTTGTTGGAGTGATGCAGCAGCCGCGACCCGGTGGCGGGTGATGACGGCGGATGGCCGCCCTCACGCCTTCTTCAAGAACTCCGTGCGCAGGACCAGGCCCTTGACCTTGTCGGTGCGGCCCTCGATTTCGTCCTCGTTATCGGTGAGGTGGATGTTCTTGATCACCGTGCCGCGCTTCAAGACCGTGGACGAGCCTTTCAGCTTCAGGTCCTTGATCAGCGTGACGCTGTCGCCTTCGGCGAGCGGCGCGCCGTTTGAATCCCTAACCTTGATGTCCATGTGATGCTTTCCGCGGCGCGCGCTGAGATGGGAATGATCTCATCTCTTAATTTGAGCATGATCTCCGCGCAAACGCTTCGCGTTTGTCGCGAGGGAAAACCGGTTTCCACTTTTCCGGATCATGCTCTAGCGCAATTCGATCTGGTCCGTCATCTCATGCTGGCTCAGCACCAAGGCGGCCAGCGGCGCCGGGGCCCGGCTCCCGGCGCCGCCGTCCCCCGCGGCGTCAGAACTTGTAGACGACGCCGCCGCCCACCAGCCACGGATCGATATTGGCGCGCCCGGTGACTGGAATCGCGTTGTTGACGGTTGCCGAGTAATCCGGCCGCAGCCACAGCTTCTTGACGTCGACGTTGAGGCCCCAGTGGCGGTCGAGCATGTAGTCGAAGCCGAACTGAACCGCGGCGCCGACCTGGTTGCTGATGTGCAGATCCGTCACCGCAAGGCCGCCGACCGGCGTGTTGGCCGCGGACTGGTTGAAGAACACGGTGTAGTTGATGCCGGCACCGATATACGGCTTGAACGCGCCAAGCCCGGTGAAGTGATATTGCAGGGTCAGCGTCGGCGGCAACAGCCAGGCCTTACCGATGTCGAGCCCGTTGAGCGCCCCGGTACCGCTGATGTGATGCCTGGTCGCGCCAAGGATGAGTTCGGCGGCTAAATTCTCGGTGAAGAAATAGGTGATGTCGAGCTCCGGGATGACCTGATCGCTAATCGAGAGCCCCGAATTCGGTGACGACAGGCCCGGAACGCCAAAGACGTTAACCGAGCTGCCGCCCGCATCCGGCAACACGCCGAGCGCGCGCAGACGGATCATCCAGGGGTTGAAGGTCTCCACCGGCGGCGGTGCCTTCGCCTTGTAGACCGGCGTCGCCGCCAGATCCGCAGCCTGCGCCGACATGGCAGCCCCACCGAACGCCGCCGCAAGCACGAGCGACGCCGTCAAAATTGTTCTTGTCCTCATCAAATTCCCCATCGCCAAGTCTTCCCATCGCCAAGTCCGCGCGGAAAGTCGCGCGTTGCCTCTCTCAGACCAGAAGCGGGACGGTGAAGGATTTGATGCGGATCAAATCAGACGAGACATGGCGTGATTAAGCCACACCGTTGCAAAAGTATCACGACAAACGCCGATGCGATCCAGCCGTAGCGGTAACGCGCTGCCACTTCGCTTGAAAACGCTCTGGCAAAGCACTATCCGAGCGCGATTTCTTCCGTCACCTCGTGCTTGAGCCCGACGGCGTCGATCGTCAGCGTCATTTTTGCCGTCAGCTTCTCGTTGCCCTTGAGGCGGCCGGCTTCGATGGCGTCGCGTACGGCCTTTTCGATCTCGCGCTGGGAGGTGATGCCGACGCGCTTCAGGAATCGGCGCAGGCTTTCGTTGAAGACGTCCTCGTTCATGACGTTCCTCCTCTGCTTATGGCCTCACCGGATTGTTGAGCATGTATTCGCCGAGATTGCGCTGACGACGGTCGGCGCGCGCTTCGGCGTGCTGCCGCTGGACGTCGCGGTCCTTGCGGCAGGCGACATATTCGGGCGAGCCCTGCTGGACATTGTTGGCGCGGCAGAAGGCGTCGTCATCGCCTGCGGCGTCGGCCAGCGGCGCCGATCTCCGCTCGAGGCAGCCGACGAGCAGTGGCGCGACTAGGAACAGCGCGATATGGGCTCGGGCGAAGTAACGTCGCATACGTGGTTTCCCTCTTTCGTCATTGCCGTGCGCCCGTCCCCGACCTGATCGGGCATGACCCGGCAATCCATCGAAAAGATGGCGGCTTCTCTGATCTTGATGGATGCCCGGGTCAAGCCCGGGCATGACGATCCAACCGTCACACCCTTCCCTTCAGCACGTCGCCGATCTCGTCGAGCACCTTGGGGTCCTCGATCGTGGCCGGCATGGTCCAGCTTTCGCCATCGGCGATCTTCTTGATGGTGCCGCGGAGGATCTTTCCGGAGCGCGTCTTCGGCAGGCGGCCGACCGTGATCGCGAGCCTGAAGGCGGCGACCGGGCCGAGCTTTTCGCGCACCAATGCCACGATCTCCTTCTCGATCTCGGCGGGCGGGCGGCTGACGCCGGCCTTCAGCACCAGGAAACCGCAGGGCACTTCGCCCTTGATCGCATCCTTGACGCCGAGCACGGCGCATTCGGCGACATCGGGATGCGAGGCCAGGATCTCCTCCATGCCGCCGGTGGAGAGCCGGTGACCGGCAACATTGATGATGTCGTCGGTGCGCCCCATCACCCAAACATAGCCGTCCTCATCCTTGTAGCCGGCGTCCGACGTTTTGTAATAGCCGGGGAATTCGGAGAGGTAAGATTCCTTGAAGCGCTCATCCTGCTGCCACAGCGTCGGCAGGCAGGCGGGCGGCATCGGCAGCTTGATCACGATCGAGCCCATGGTGCCCGCGGGCATCGGCCTTGCGGCTTCATCGACCACATCGACCTGATAGCCCGGCATCGGCACCGTCGGCGAGCCATGCTTGACCGGCAGCATGCCGAGCCCCACCGGATTGCCGGCAATGCACCAGCCGGTCTCGGTCTGCCACCAATGGTCGACCACCGGTACCTTCAATTGTGCCTCCGCCCATTCCACCGTCGGCGGATCGGCGCGCTCGCCGGCGAGGAAGAGCGTGCGGAAATTTGCCAGATCGTACTGCCGGATGAACTTGCCTTCCGGATCCTCCTTGCGGATGGCGCGGAAGGCAGTCGGCGCGGTGAAGAACGCAACCGCCTTGTGCTCGGAGATCACCCGCCAGAACGCGCCGGCATCGGGCGTGCCGATCGGCTTGCCTTCATACATGATCGAGGTCGCGCCATGGAACAGCGGGCCGTAAACGATGTAGCTGTGGCCGACCACCCAGCCGATGTCGGAACCGCACCACCAAACCTCGCCGGGCTTGACGCCATAGAGGTTGAACATCGACCATTTGAGCGCGACCAGATGCCCGCCATTGTCGCGCACGACGCCCTTCGGGATTCCCGTCGTGCCCGAGGTGTAGAGGATGTAGAGCGGGTCGGTCGCGAGCACCGGGACGCAAGGCGCGGCCTTGCCGGCGTCGAGTGCGGCGCGGCGCAGACTGGCCCAGTCGTGATCGCGGCTCGCGGTGAGCTCGCAACCATGCTGCGGGCGCTGCAGGATGATGCAGGCTTCCGGCTTGGCGCTGGCGAGCTTGATCGCCTCGTCGAGCAGCGGCTTGTACTGCACGATGCGGCCGGGCTCGATGCCGCAGCTCGCCGAAAAGATCAGCTTCGGCTTGGCATCGTCGATGCGGCTGGCCAATTCCTTTGCGGCAAAACCGCCGAACACCACGCTGTGCACCGCGCCGATCCGCGCGCAGGCCAGCATCGCCACCACCGCTTCCGGCACCATCGGCATATAGAGGATGACGCGATCGCCCTTGGTCACGCCGAAATCCTGCATGACCGCGGCGAGCGCCTGCACTTCCTTCAGAAGCTCGGCATAGGTGAATTTCGTGATGCTGCCGGTGAGTGGGGAATCGTGGATCAGTGCGACCTGGTCGGCGCGGCCGCCGAGCACGTGGCGATCGAGCGCGTTGTAGCAGGTGTTGACGACGGCGCCGGTGAACCAGCGCCCATAGACGCCAAGCGAGGGATCGAAAATCGTCTTGGCCGGCTCGATCCAATCGATCTCCCGCGCCGCCTCGCTCCAGAAACCATCGGGATCAGCCAGCGAGCGGGCATGGACCTCTTGATAGCGGCTGTTTTGAATGTTCATTGCGTTCCTCCCGGCGGTCGCCGGCCATGACGAGGCGGGCGATTGTCGTTTCACTGTTGCCGCCATTGTCACGGGAAGCGGCGCGGATTCAAGCCGAAAGCGCAGGACCAGTGGCCGCAACTAGTACCCGTCGGCCCCGTTCAGCCTTTGCAGCCGCTGCTTCATCGCCTTCTGCAGGTCGTAGCCGTGACGGCCGAACTGGGCATTGCGGCGTGAGATGAATTCATCCTGCTCGCGCTGCAGGGCGCGGGCGGCACGTGGGGTCTCGGCCTCGCGGACCGCCCTGGCATTCGCCGCAAAGATCTCGCGGTCGAGGTCGGCGAGATCAGGGTTGGCGCAGATGACCTTCTCCACCGCGCGTCGCGCCTTGGCACAATTGAAACTCGGCTTGCCCGCAACGGCCATCAGCGCGCCGAGGCGCTCCAATTCGAGCGCCAACGACTTGTAGTTGGCGCGCGCCGCGGCGTGATCCGGATTCAGCTTGATCGCCGCGCCGAAATCAGCGAGCGCCTTGGGCCGGTCGCCCTTCTTGCGCCAAAGCTCGCCGCGCGCATTGAAGCTATCGGCGAGCGTCGGATCGAGCCTCAGCACTGCATCGTAATCGGAGATCGCGCGGTCGACCATGTCCTTCCGGGCATAGACCTCACCACGCGCGATCAGCGCCTTGACGCGATCGGGTTTGGCGGTGTTTTCGTTGTCGATCAGCGCCGTGCAGAGATCGACGGCCTTATCGTTATCGTCAGCGCCGGCAGCAGTGAGGCATGGCGCGGGATCGGCCTGCACATCCTTGAGCGGCTCTACGCTGGTTGCAAATGCATGCTGCGCAAGCGCCATGCAAAGGCCCGACGCGACGAGAGCGCGTCGGATGAAGAGCCAGGATTGCATCGATTGGTCCGGTAGGAATTCTTGATCTCGAGCCAATGGTAGCAAACGACGCGTACCCCGCACCAGCGGGAGATTTGTCGCGATTTTTGCGCTTGCTCATGGGCTCGCAAACTCATGCTAGATTAGCCAATGACTGCCAACAGGAATTTGACGCGTGTCAACCTTCGAATGGACCATCGTCCTGCTGCTCGTCGCCATTCCGCTGTCGGCGGTGGCGCGCCGGATCAACGTGCCCTATCCGACCTTCCTTGCGATCGGCGGCGTGCTCCTGACCTTCCTGCCGTCGGGGCCATCCTGGACATTGGAACCCGGCCTCGCGCTGGCGCTGTTCGTGGCACCTGTGCTGCTCGATGCCGCATTCGATACGTCGCTCCGCGACCTCCGCAACAACTGGTTGCCGGTGTCGATGCTGGTGCTCGCTGCGGTCGGCACCACGACCGCCGCCGTCGCGCTGGTGGCGCATTGGCTGAGGCCGGACATGCCATGGGCCGCGGCGATCGCATTGGGCGCCATCGTCGCTCCGCCGGACGCAGCGGCCGCGGTCGCGATCCTGCGCCAGGTCAAGCTGCCCTATCGGCTGCTGAAGATCCTCGAGGGCGAAAGCCTGCTCAATGATGCCAGCGCGCTGCTGATCTATCGCGTCGCCGTTGGCACTGTGGCGGTCGAACACCTGAAGCTGCGCGAATTTGCGCCGTCGCTCGTGCTGGCGGTGATCGGCAGCCTGATCGCCGGCTATCTCTTCGCCCGGCTTTCGATGCTGCTGACGCGCCGAATCGCTTACGCGCCGAGCGCGATCATCACCCAGTTCGGCGGCACGTTCATGGCGTGGATCATCGCCGAGCGGATCGGCCTGTCCGGCATCCTCACCATCGTCGTCTTCGCCATCACCATGGCGCGTACTGCACCGGCGCGGACGCCGGCGCGGCTACGCGTGCCGTCCTACGCGGTGTGGGAGACCGTGGTGTTCGTGCTCAACGTCCTCGCCTTCATGCTGATCGGCATGCAGCTCAAGCCGATCTGGGCCGGGCTCGACGAGGTCGTGCGCGTGGAATATTGCATCTTTGCCGCAAGCGTGCTGGCGGCCGTCGTCCTCGCGCGCATCGGCTGGGTGATGAGCTATGGCGCCGTCGTCAGGCGGCTGGTGGCGTGGGGGCTGTTTCATCCCCACCGCGCCGCGCCGCCGCCGACGGTCAAGGGCGGCATCGTCGTTTCCTGGTGCGGCATGCGCGGCATCGTCACGCTGGCGGCCGCTTTTGCATTGCCGGAAGATTTTCCGTATCGCGACCTGATCCTGCTGACCGCCTTTTCTGTGGTATTTGGAACGCTGGTGATCCAGGGCTTGACCCTGCGGCCTTTGATCCTGGCGCTGCGTCTGAAGGACGACGACCCGGTGACGGCCGAGGCAGCGCGCGCCCGCGCCATCGCCTTTCGCGCCGCGCTGGAAGAGATCGACAGCGATCCCTCCGAGGAAGCCGAAATCCTCAGGCTGGAGTACCGCGCGCTCCTGATGCGCGCCGAGACCGATCCAAGCGGCGGCGTCACCTCGAGCGAGCTTCCCGCCGATCCCTTAAGGCGCCGCGCGATCAGCGCCGCCCGGCAATCGCTCTTGACGCTGCGTGAATCCGAGGAGATCGGCGATGATGCGTTTCACCTGATCGAGGAAGAACTCGACCGCGCCGAATTGAGCGCGCAGGCGTAACGGGAATTTGTAGGGTGGGCAAAGCGAAGCGTGCCTACCATCCACGTTCGGTGCAAGAAAGGTGGGCACGCTTCGCTTTGCCCACCCTACGGCACCACGCGCTAACTCACCTTCAGCGTCACGCCGCCGTCGACGACGAGCTCGATGCCGGTGACATATTTCGATTCATCCGAGGCCAGGAACAGCGCGGCGTTGGCGACGTCCCAGGCGTCGCCCATGTGGCCCATCGGCACCTGCGCGTCGCGAGCGCGCCACATCTCGTCCACATCGCCGGCAGCATAGCTGGCGGCGAGGCCGCGGAATGCGCCACCATCGGCGTCTTCATCAGACCGGGCAGGATCGCATTCACGCGCACATGGTCGCGCGCGAACTGCACCGCGGTGGTGCGCGTCATCTGGTTCATCGCCGCCTTGGTGGTGGCGTAGGTGACGTAGGAGATGCCGAGATGGCGGATCGAGGCGATCGAGGAGATGTTGATGATCGAGCCGCCGCCTTGCTTCTGCATCACGGGGATCACGTGCTTCATGGCAAGATAGGCGCTCTTGAGGTTGACGGCGAACACGCGGTCCCATTCCGCCTCGCTCACCTCGACGACGCTGCCCATCTCGGCGATGCCGACATTGTTGTCGAGCACATCGATGCGGCCGTATGTCTTGAGGCATGCCGCGACCATCGCCTCGACGTCGGCCGCACGCGAGACATCCGCGGTGAACGCGGTCGCCTTGCCGCCCTCGCCGGTGATGATGGCGGCCGTCTCTTCCGCGGCAGCCGCGTTACGGTCGACACAGAACACGCTGGCACCCTCGCGGGCAAAGGTGACGGCGGTCGCCTTGCCATTGCCCCAGCCCGGCCCGATCGAGCCGGCGCCGACCACCATCGCGATTTTGCCCTTGAGCCGATCCATTGGTTTCTCCCTTGCTATTCGTGTTGTAGCCCGGATGAAGCGAAGCGTAATCCGGGGCCTGGCGCTCCCAAATCACAGCTTCGCTTTATCCGGGCTAAGGATTACAGGCCGGCGCGCCAGGCGCCGACCAAGAATGCGGCAGCCGCCAACCTGGAATTCATGAGTATTCCCCTTGCCGGGAAATTGGCCGGACGCGCGCCCGCGGTCAACCCAATCCGGCTGATGTGCCCGATGCATACGCCGCATGTATCATCCGAAAGTCGCAGGCGCGATGCCCCTTGCAACGCTTCCCCCAAACCAGCATGAATGCGCCGCCCAAGACCCGGCCATCCAGCCGGGCTACAGAGAGCGTACCGGGGGAAGCATGACCACAGAAGGCCGACCGTCAGGCAAATCGTCGCCCAATGACGACGTCGTCGCCATCTCCGAGGAGGCGCTGCAAAAAGCGGAAACCTTCGTTGAGGCTGAGGAAGGCGCGACCAACCGCCTGATGGGCTGGGCGGGACGCATTTCGACCACGATCGCGGTGGTCATGAGCCTGTTCCACCTCTATGCCGCCTACGCGATCGTTCCGACCCAGGAACTTCGCTATACCCATGTCGCCTTCACGCTGGTGCTGAGCTTCCTGCTGTTTCCGCTGGCTACCCGGTTTCGCAACCGCGTACGCTGGTGGGACATCGTGCCGGGCATCGTTGCGGTCGCAACCATCGTCTATGCGCTGTGGGGCGGCGAGGATTTCACCGACCGCGCCACCACGCCCGACCACCTGGATGTCATCGTCGGCATTGTCTTCATCGTGCTGCTACTCGAGGCGACGCGGCGCACGACCGGACCCATCATGCCCGTGGTGTCGCTGTTCTTCATCGCCTATGCGATGCTCGGTCCGCACCTGCCGGCACCGTGGACCCACCGTGGCTATGATTTGTCCCGCCTGGTCGGCCATCTCTTCATTACCCTGGAAGGCATTTTCGGCGTCGCGGTCGATGTGTCAGCCACGCTGATCATCCTGTTCACCATCTACGGCGCATTCCTGCAGCAATCCGGCGCCGGGAAATTCTTCATCGACTTCTCGCTGGCGCTGATGGGCGGCAAGCCGAACAGCGCAGGACGGACGGTCGTGCTGTCGTCGTTCCTGCTCGGCGGCCCCTCGGGTTCCGGCGTCGCCACCACCGTGATGATCGGCACCGTGGCCTATCCGATGCTGGCCAAAGCAGGCTTTGAGAAAAACGCCGCCGGCGGATTGCTGGCGGCCGGCGGCCTCGGCGCGATCCTGTCGCCGCCGGTGCTGGGCGCGGCCGCCTTCCTGATCGCCGAATTTCTCAAGATCAGCTATCTCGACGTGATCTGGATGGCGACCATCCCGACCTGCCTTTACTACATGTCGCTGCTGTTCATGGTCGAACTGGACGCCCGCAAATTCGGTGCCAAGGACGTCAACTTCAAGCCGGAGATGACGCTCGGCCAGATGACCAAGCGCTACGGCTTTCACTTCGTCTCATTGGCCGCCGTGGTCGTGTTCATGATCATCGGCTATTCGCCGTCACTGTCGGTGTTCTACGCCGTCGTGGTCACCTTCGCGTTGAGCTTCCTGCGGAAGGAAACGGCGCTGGTACCCTCGAAGCTGGTGAAGGCGCTGGCCGACGGCTCGATCGGCGCGCTCAATGCCGCGACCACCTGTGCATGCGCCGGCATCGTCGTCGGCATCGTGACGCTGACGGGTCTCGGCCTGAAATTCTCGTCGATCGTGATCAGCTATGCCGGCGGCAGTCTCCTGCTGACCGCGATCTATACCTCGCTGATCGTCTGGATCATCGGCCTCGCAGTGCCGGTGACCGCCTCCTACATCATCTGCGCCGTTATCGCAGCGCCGGCACTGATCAAGCTCGGCGTACCCGATTACGCCGCGCACATGTTCATCTTCTACTACGCCGTACTGTCGGAGGTGTCGCCGCCAACAGCGCTCTCGCCGTTCGCGGCTGCCGCCATCACCGGCGGCGATCCCTACCGCACGACGCTGCAATCGTGGAAATACACGCTGCCCGCCTTCCTAGTGCCGTTCGTGTTCGTGCTTGATCCACAGGGCGTCGGTCTCCTGCTGGCGATTCCCAAAGGCGGCTCGTGGGTCGATATCCTCGAAATCACGATCAAGGCGACCATCGGGCTACTCGCGCTTGCCGCGTTTGCCCAGAACTGGGCACTGCGACAAACTACGCCGATCGAACGCGGCCTGCTTCTGCTATCCGGATTGCTCTTGGTGTTTCCGAGTCTGATCGAGGCGATCGTCGAATGGATGATCGGCCGCGATATCAGCTACACCTACGTGCCGGGCCTGATCATTGGCCTCGGCGTGCTGCTGTGGCAGGCGAGAACACCGACGCCGAAGGAACCGGCGCTCACGATTTAATCAGGGAGTGATAGGATGAAGAAACTGAAAAAGACCGCGGCGATACTGGCTGTGACGATCTCGGCCGGTCTCGCCTTTGCCGGCATCGTCCATGCGCAGCAGAAGATCATGTCGATCGGCACCGGCGGCACCGGTGGCGTGTACTATCCGCTCGGCGGCGCGGTCGCCAACGTGCTCTCGAAGAACCTTCCGAACGTGCAAGCCACCGCCGAGGTCACCGGCGGCTCGGTCGACAATCTCAAGCTGATCGGCACCGGGCAGAGCGAAATGGGCTTCACCATGGCCGACGCCGCGCTCGACGCGCTGCAGGGCCAGGACAAGTTCAAGAACAGCAAGGTGCCGCTGCAGGCCCTCCTCGTCGTCTATCCGAACCGCATGCATGTGGTGACCGTCGAAGGGACCGGCATCCAGTCCATGGCGGATCTCAAGGGCAAGCGCGTTTCGACGGGTTCGCCCGGCAGCGCCACCGAAGTGATGGCATTCCGTGTCATCGAAGCCGCCGGCCTCGACAAGGACAAGGACATGAAGCGCGAGCGGCTCGGCGTTGCCGAATCCGTCAACGCCATCAAGGACCGCAAGATCGATGCCTTCTTCTGGGTCGGCGGCATTCCGACCGCGGCGGTGACCGATCTGGCGGCGACCCCCGGCATCAAGATGAAACTGATCGACCATGGCGACCTGGCCGAGAAGATGAACGCCAAATACGGCAAGCTCTATTCGCCAAGCACGATCAAGGCGGGCGCGTATCCGGGCTATGACAAGGACAACTCCATCACGGAGGTCTGGAATCTCATTGTCACCGGCGACAAGATGAGCAACGACGATGCCTATACGATCGTCAAGACGCTGGTGGAAAAGAAGGCCGATATCGTCGCCGTGCACAAGGAAGCCGAAAGCTTCTCGCTCGACAACCAGCGGCAGGATCGCTCCCCGATCCCGTTCCATCCCGGCGCGCTGAAGTATTTCAAGGAAAAGGGCATCGGCGGCTAGCTTTTTTGACGCGTTTTCTGCGCAGATAAGTCTACGCAATCTGCGTAAACTTGATTGCTATGCGAACCGGCATCCACTTCGCTCGAAAACGCTATAACGCGCCCCAACCAGAATTCCTGACCACCCGCCGAGCGGCGCCATCGTGCGCCGCTCGGTTTTCCGGCGCCTACCCTTCCGCATCGCTCAAGGACTTTCAAATGCCCTCTTCGACCGTCGCTTCGTCAAATCTCAGCCGCCGCTCTCTGCTGCGTGGCACCGCCGCGCTTGCCGGCACATCGCTGCTGCCGCACCTGGCGCGCGCCGCCGAATGGCCGACGCGGCCGGTCAAGCTCCTGGTGCCGTTTGCCGCCGGCGGAACCACCGACATCCTGGCCCGCGTGGTCGCGGCCAAGGTCTCGGAGGAGTTCGGCCAGCAGTTCATCGTCGAGAACAAGACCGGCGCGGGCGGCAACATCGCGGCCGACGCCGTCGCCAAGGCCGATCCTGACGGCTACACCTTCCTCGTGGGCACGCCGGGCACGCATGCGATCAATCCGTTCGTGTTCGGGAACATGCCGTTCGATCCGCTGAAGGATATCGCGCCGGTCATCATCATCGCGCGGGTGCCCAATCTCTGCTCGGTCACCAATTCGCTGCCGGTGAAGTCGGTCGCCGAACTGATCGACTACGCCAAGTCGAAGCGCGGCGAATTGTTCTACGGCACGCCCGGGCTCGGCAGCACCGCCCATGTCTCGACCGAGCTGTTCCGCTCGATGACGGGCGTCGAGATCACGCATGTGCCGTACAAGGGCAGCGCACCGGCATTGACCGACCTGATCGCCGGCCGCGTGCATCTGATGATCGACAACCTCCCCGCCGCGCAGCCCTTCGCCGAAGCCGGACAGATCCGTCCGCTTGCGGTATCTACTTCCAAGCGCTGGCCGCTATTGCCTGACCTTCCGACAATCGCGGAAGCGGGCGTGCCCGGCTACGAGGCCGCTTCCTGGTTTACGATCGCGGCTCCTGCGAAGACGCCGAAGGAGATCATCGACCGCCTCAATGCGAGCGTCGCCAAATTCCTCAAGACCGAGGACGGGATTGCGCGTCTGCGCAAGCTCGGCGCCGAACCCGTCGGCGGCTCAGCCGAAGACATGCAGGCTTACGTGCTGGCGGAGACCGAGAAATGGGGCAAGGTCGCCAAATTCGCGGGCATCAAGCCGGAGTGACGATAGCGACGCCGAGCGGATATGAGACGCCCGATGTGCCCCCGGCCGGGAAATGGACCGGACGGGGCGCGTCGGCCAACCCATCCAAACGACGCATAGAGCCGAGCGCCAATACGCACGTCAGTTTGGTCATTGGCAACGATCGTGTTCCCTGCTTAATTTTCCCTGCGCGAAACCGGCCCGCCAGTGGCCGGCGCAACCGGGAGAACGCCAATGCCTGCTTACCGCGCCGTCGGACTATCTTTGGGAGCTGCAGTCCTGCTCTGCAATCTCGCCTTCAATCCTGTCCATGCGAAACCCTTCATGATCGTCGGTCTCGACGAGAAGCTATTATGGGATGACGATGGAAAACCGATCCTGTCGGTGCCCGGCAAGGACCAGGTTCTCATCCTCGACCTCGCCAATCCCGAAAATCCCAAGACTGTCGCCTCCCTGCCGCTGAAGAATTCAGTGGTGGGACCGCCGGTCAATCTCGACATCGACCCGACCGGCTCGATCGCTCTCGTCGCCGATTCTGTCGATGTGACCAAGGACGGCGATGCGCTGAAGCAGGTGCCGGACAACAAGGTCTATGTCATCGATCTCAAGGCCAACCCGCCGAAGCTGGCAGCGACTGTTACCGTCGGCAAGCAGCCCTCGGGGCTCAGCATCAGCTCGGACGGCAAGATGGCGTTGGTCGCCAATCGCGGCGACAATTCCGTTAGCGTGCTCTCGATCAATGGGAGCGACGTCAAGGTCACCGATACGATTGCGTTGCCCGACAGCGTCGCCCATGTGGCGTTCACGCTGGACGGCAAGCGGGCGCTTGCTGTCCGCTTCCCCGCACACAAGGTCTCGGTGCTCGATATTGCCGGAGACAAGGTCACCTACAACAAGGTCGATCTGCCGACGGGCCAATGGCCATACAATGTTGCGGTGACGCCAAATGGCAAACTCGCACTGACGTCCGACAATGGCGGCGCCGGCTCATCCGACGGCAGCGTCGACACCACGAGCGTGATCGATCTCGAAGCCAACCCGCCGCGCATCATCGATCGTGTGGTGGTCGGCGACGGTCCCGAGGGCTTGGCGATTTCGCCGAAGGGAGATCTCGCTGTCGCCGCCATTTTGCGCGGCTCCAACATGAAGAACGCGTACTACTATCACAAGAACGGCACCCTCACGGTGCTGAAGATCGACGGCAAGAAGGTGACCAAGACTCAGGACATCGAGGTCGGTGGCTTGCCCGAGGCGGTCGCGTTCACGCCGGATGGCAAGTACCTCCTCGCCGGAAATTACCTGACCCAGGATTTCTCGATCCTGAAAGTCGATGGTGGGAAGGTTAGCGACACCGGCAAACGCTTCAAGGTGCCGGGTCACCCGGCTTCGGCGCGCATGGGGCACTAAGATCGGCATCGAGCCGGAGGGACGATAGGAGCAGCATCGATCACGTGAATGCTATTCTCAAAACGGGAATCGATCACGGCGACAACGATAAACAACCACAGACATTAACGCGTGCTGCCGCCGCGAAACGACGCGGCGGCGCACCATTGCAATCGCCTCGCGAGCAGTTCGGACCGAATGGCGTCGGAGCACGGCATTTGCGGCCGGCGATGGCCTCATCTGCTTCGATTTTTAATTACAATTTTAGCTTCATTTGTCTCTTTAACCCTACCTAAGCATTCATGGGGATTTGCAGGGAGGGTCCTCAAATTTCCAGATTAAGGCCGCCACTGAGATGTACGAGTCAAATCGACATCGCGGGAGAGGGCGGGCATGCATCACATCAACCCCAAGGAATACGCACGACCCGGCTGGTTCGGTCATCGCAAATTGACGCCGCGGGCTTGCGTCGCAGATAGCAAGAAGCACCTTCGTACCTTTCTTTCTGATGCTCTCGAGGATCTCGGGTTCATCACCTCGGAGTGCGGCGAGGCCACCGAACTGGATGGCGCGCTGGACGCGCATCGGCCCGACCTGCTTGTGCTCGGTGTCTCGGTCAACGGGATCGAGGTCGGCAGGATTCTGGAGGTTCTCGTCAGGAAGAATTTCGCCGGCAAGGTTCTCGTCATCGGCCCGCCCGAGTCGATTATGGTAAAAGCGGTCAGGCAAATTGGCGAAGAATACGGCGTAGCCATGCTGCCGCCGCTGGCGACGCCGTTTGGCGCAGGAACGCTGCGCGACAGCGTCGCGATGCTGCTGCCACAGGAGCCCGCGCCGAGCCCCGCGGTCGATGTGGCAGAGGCGCTCAAAGCCGGTTGGCTCGAATTGTGGTACCAGCAGAGGATCAACCTGCGCACGCTGGTGCCCGCGGGCGCAGAAGCTCTGGTCAGGATGCGGCATCCGGCCTGGGGCGTGGTGCCGCCGGCCTATTTCATTCCCGATGAGAGCGATCCGCATTTCCATGCGCTGTCCGAATTCGTGGTCGGTCGCGCCATCGAGGACTGGCACTATCTGCTGGAGCAGAAAGGACCGGTAGACCTCTCGATCAACCTGCCGGTGTCGTTCCTGAGGGATCCGCAAGCCGTGCGCGAACTATGCCGTCGCGTGCCGCAGCACCCCGCCTTCGGCGGCCTGCTGCTCGAGATGGGAAGCGCCGAGGTGATCGAGAACCTGGACCTCGTGATCGAGGTGGCGCGGCAGGTGCGGTTCCACAACATCGCAATATCGGTCGACCAGGTCGGCACCGAGTGGCCGTCGCTGATGGGGTTGAAGAGCTTTCCCTTCGTCGAACTGAAGATCGATCATCAATTCGTCACCGGCGCCGCCGACGACCGGCTGAAGCAGACCGTGTGCAAACATGTCGTCGAACTCGCCCACGACCATGGCGCGCGGGCGCTTGCCCAGGGCGTCGAGACCCGCGCCGACTTCCTCACTGCTCATGCGGTCGGTTTCGACCTGGTGCAGGGCTATCTGTTCGGCAAGCCGATGGGGGTAAAGAAATTCGCCCGCTCGCGGCCTTCCCCGGCTGCGAGCGCGGAATCGAAATCGTGACGTTCACTGCGACGGTCCAGAGGCTCACTGGAACGTCATGTCGATGCATTTCGAGATATCCGAGCCGAGGCCGGAGGAGATGGTGATGCAGCCTCGCACCTTCTGCACGTTGTTGTCGCTGGCCCAGACCGAATAGCCGCCGGGACCGAAGAACGAGTTGGTGTTCGGCGGTTCGGTTTCGGTGGCGTCGAAGGAGTAATTGCCATCGGTGTCGAAGATGCGCGGCCGCTTGGTGCAACCGCCATCGGCCTGCACGTTGATGACCTCCTTGTTGTCACGCGTCAGCGCCAGCGAGACCTGGCAGCGGAAGTATTCCGAGGTCTTGGTGTTGAACAGATAGGCGTAGGACTTGCAGGTCGCGGTGTTGAGCTTGCCGGCGGACAATCCCCGGCTGCAGGCGATGCGTTGGTTGTTGGAGAGCTTGAATTCGTCGGCATAAGCCGCGGTGGCCATCGTCATGAGCGAGAGCGCAATACCGAAACCGATATTCATGCCGGGGGTCATTCGAATCATCCCTATCAAACTTTTCGCAATCATGCGTTTGTAGATGGAAACGGCAACATAGTCGCGAAGCAGGAAATCACAAACCCGCAGGATGCACGTGATGCCGCACGACGACTTCCGTCGTATTGACGGAATAATGGCGTTCGTGATTTGTTCAAGACAAGGGCGCCGGTTTCGGCAGCGACGACTGGGGAGGATGATCATGACTCGATTTCAGGCCAAGACTTTTTTGACGACGACCTTTTTGATGGCGACCTTTTTGATGGCAGCGGCGCTGACGACGCTGGCCGCTCCCGCACTCGCACAGGATGCATCGCCCGCGCCCTGGGAGCTGAAGTCCGACATGGGCTACGCCTATGGCAAGGACGGCTCGACCCTCGCCTACAAGATGGGGACCAACAATGCCGGCCTGCTGCTCAAGGGCGCGAAGAAGGTGCCGAGAGGCACGTTGTTCTTCGTCGGCCAGAACGGCCAGCTCTACATGCGCTCCGGCCCCTATCTCGAGGGCGACGGCAAGTTCATGTTCGGATCGAACTAGGCGGCGCGTGCTTTCGTAGGGTGGGCAAAGCGCAGCGTGCCCACCATCCACGGTCGGCGCAAGAAAGGTGGGCACGCTGCGCTTTGCCCACCCTACGGCCCGCGGACGCTAAAACACCGACGCCAATTCCTTGGCGCCGGGCTTGTTGCTGTTGAAATCCATCCGCTCATCGGTGACCGCGAGCAGCTTTGCCACCGTGTTGTGGCGGATCGCGACCGGGTTGCGCTCGTAGCCGCCGCGCTGGAAGAAGTTCGACGTCGGCACCCTCTCGCGCATCGCTTGCGGCATCGTGACCATGTCGTAGCCGGTGCCGTCGCCGGTCAGATTCATCATCTCGAGCTCGGCCGCGGTCAGCGGGCGGGTGTAGCCCTTGGTCCGCGCGAAGATGACTGACGTCAGCAGCTTGTGGGTCTGCAGCATCGGGCCGACGTCGACATCGAGCACCATGGCATGGACCGCCCAGCCCTGCGGCGTGCTCGCGAGCCGCTCATGCGCCGACCAGTCGTCCGGCACCGTGCGTGCGAACGCGACCATCTTCTTCAGCACCGCGAGCTTGTGATCCATCGCCTTGCGCGCGGGACGGGACAGCGTGGCGGCCTTTTGGGTCAGCACCTTGATGAACTCTGGGCCCTGCTGGGCGATCAACTCGACGGTGTTGGTGGTGAGCAACTGATTGTAGCCGATTGCGGTCGAGATCGCCCTTGTGCCTGGACCGCGGTAGCCCGACTGCATATCGTGATTGCCGCTGCCGCCGGTTTCAAACGAATAGACCCGCACCGCCTGCTCGCGCGTCAAGCCGGCCGCGAGCGCGTAGCGGGCGTAGGCGCGCTTGAACTCGATCTCGGTGGCCGGCCGTTGCGGCGTGAACTGAAACTGCTCGGCGGCAGCCTTCAGGAAATCGGCGACGACAGGAATGGTCCTGCGTGGACGCGACGGTTCCTCTTCTTCCGGTTCCGGATTCACCGGCCGTTTCGGCCCGGTATAGACCGGCGGCTGGTCGAGCACATAATCATCGAGCGCGATCGCCTGCCGCTCGCGCCGCTTGGCGTTGCGGGTGCGGCGCTTCTCGGCGATCGCGCTCCAGTAGGCGCCCGCTTCCTCGTCGAAGGCGGCGCGCGCTTCCTGATATTCCCGCAGCTTGCGGCGATATTCGGCGATTGCCTGCGGCGTCGCTGCCTGCGCCATCGCATCCGCAGTGGATGCCGAAAGGCTGGCAGCCTCGACCGCCACGGCCTCCGGCGCGCTCGCGAACAGCGCGAGCGCGACCAATCCGGGGAAACAGCGAATCAATGGCAGGCGCATCGCTCTCTTGTAGCAAGGACTCCTGCAAAGTCACCCTATCACTCCGGCTCGACGCCGCTGGCCTTCACGAGCTGCGCCCACTTCTTTTCGTCCTTGTCGATGAAGTCGGTGTAATCCTCTGGCGAACCCGGCGTGATCTCGGTGCCATCAGAGCCCAATTGCCGCTTCACCTCGTCCGAGGCGAGCGCATCGCGCAGCACCTTGTTGAGCTTGTCGATGATCGGCCGTGGCGTGCCGGCCGGCGCGGCGAGGCCGTAATAGAGCGAGGCGTCGAACCCGGGAACACCGGCCTCGGCGATCGTCGGCACGTCGGGCAGGAGATCGGAGCGGGTCGAACTCGTCACCGCGAGCGCGCGCAATGTCCCCGCGCTGACATTGGCGTGGGAGGCCGGGATCGGCGCAAATGCCATCGGAATGTGCCCGCCAATGAGGTCGACCAGCGCAGGGCCCGTCCCCTTGTAGGGAACATGCACGAGCGAGATGCCGGCGCTGCGCGCAAAATATTCGCCGGTGATGTGGCTGGCGGTACCGGCGCCGGCCGACCCGAAACTGATCTTGCCGGGATTTTGTTTGGCGTAGGCGATCAGCTCGGCGACGTTCTTGGCCGGGAACGACGGATGCACGACCAGCGAATTCGGCGCATTGCCGATCATGCCGATCGGCGCGAAATCTTTCCGCGGATCGTAGCCCGCCTTCTTGTAGAGCGACGGGCCGATCGCGAGCGTCCCGGTATAGCCGAGCACCAGCGTGTAGCCATCGGGATCGCTCTTGGCGACCGCCTTGGTGCCGACCGTGCCGCCAGCGCCGGGACGGTTGTCGATCACGATCTTCTCGCCGAGCAGCTCGCTCATTTTCTCGGCGATGCCGCGGCCGACGATGGAGGTGCTGCCGCCGGGCGCGAAGGGGATGACGAGCGTGATCGGCCGGTTCGGATAATCCTGGGCCTGCGCGGTGTGAAATGCCGCGCCGACAGCAAGTGCGGCGATGACGGCGCAAAGTCGTTTCTTCCAGGACAGCATGTCCGAACGCCTCCCCTGATGTTTGTTGTTATGGCGGCATTGTCACTCAAATGAGTGGCATCAGCAACCAGACTTCTGATGGCTGAGCCGTCCGTCATTGCGAGCGGAGCGAAGCAATCCATCGCGCCACTCGTGGAGATGTGGATTGCTTCGTCGCTGCGCTCCTCGCAATGACGGCTGAGTGCTGCCTACTTCCAGGCGAAGACCGGCTGTTCGAGATCGGCGACGCGGGTGTCGCGGCCGGCCAGCACTTCGCGGAACTGATAGATCAAGGCGGCCGTCGGCGCGTGGATGTGCTGGCCGGCATGGCGGAAGCGGATCACGCGCCTGACACTTTCGGGAATGGTGGTGAAGCTGAACGCATCCTCCGCCTCGATCGCCTGCAGCGTGATGCGATGGACCGAGGCGACCTCGTCCGGGTTGGGCGCGATCGGCGCCCGAGTGGGGACCCACACCACGATCGGTGTGATGAGATAGCCCGAGCGGGTCGGATAATCGTCGAGCACGCCGAGCACATCAGCATCATCGACGCGGAGGCCGAGCTCTTCGTGCAGCTCGCGGAGCGCCGTTTCCGCCTGGGTCTCGCCAGGGTCGCAGCGTCCGCCGGGCAGCGCCCATTGCGCGCTGTGGCTGCGCAAACTGGCCGCACGGCGGGTGAGCAGGAATGCGGTCTCCTCGCCCTCGCCTCTTGTGAGCGCGATTGCGACCGCCGCACGTTTGAGCAGCGGCGCGCTGTCATCCGGCAGGCGCGTGAATGCCGTACAGAGCTCTGCGATATTCCGCCGGGTGGCATCGTCAAATGTGCGGGCCATTGACCTTGACTACAACAGTCCCGCGTTCGATGAAATGACTTGATATCACGACTTTATCACGCCTTGCCGGACGGAAAGCATCACATGACGAAACCGCCTGCGGAAAAGCTCAAATCCGACGGCTGGAAGATCGTCGATACATCCGGTTTCCTGCATCTGGTCGGACCGCTGTGGCAGCGCCTCGTCGGTGACGAGCATGAATATGCATTGATCACCGAGGACAAGCATCACAATCGCCGTGGCCTGGTACAAGGCGGCGTGATCATGACCTTCGCGGACCGCACCTGCGGCATGACCGCCCGCTACGTCTCGGGCAAGCCGACGCTGGCGACCGTGCAGCTTGATACGCATTTTGTGGAGGCCGGCAAGATCGGCGAAACCTTGATCTCAAAGCCGCGCGTGGTGCGGTCGACCAGGAGCCTGATCTTCATCACCACGGAAGTGACCGTCGACAGACGCTGCATCGCCATGGCGAACGGCGTGTTCAAGATATTGAAGAGCGAGTAGGCTTAACATCCGGGTTCGGAGGAGCAGACGATGCAGTACCGTCAACTCGGCCGCAGCGGCCTGAAGATTTCGCCGATCTGCCTGGGCACCATGATGTTCGGCGGCCCGACCGATGAGGCAACGTCGGCGCGGATGATCGCAAAGGCGCGCGAAGCCGGCGTCAACTTCATCGACACTGCCGATGCCTACAACGCCGGAAACTCCGAGCAGGTGGTGGGCCGCGCGATATCCAACAACAGGCAGAACTGGATCCTCGCCACCAAGCTGGCCAATCAGGTCGGTGACGATCCCAATTTTGGTGGGCTGTCGCGACGCTGGGTGCTGCAGGCGGCGGAGGCGAGCCTGAAGCGGCTCGGCACCGACTACATCGACATCTACTACCTGCACAAGGAAGACCACACGACGCCGCTGGAGGAGACGGTGCGCGCGATCGGCGACCTGATCCGGCAGGGCAAGGTGCGCTATTTCGGCGTCTCGAACTACCGCGCCTGGCGCCTCGCCGAGATCTGTAACATCTGCGACCGGCTCGGCCTCGACCGCCCGATCGTGAGCCAGCCCTATTACAATGCGATGAATCGCATGCCCGAGGTCGAGCATCTCTCGGCCTGCGGCTATTATGGCCTCGGGGTGGTGCCCTATAGCCCACTCGCCCGCGGCGTCCTGACCGGCAAATATCGCCCCGATGCTACCCCCGACAAGGACAGCCGCGCCGGCCGCAGCGACAAGCGCATGATGCAGACCGAGTGGCGGCCGGAATCCTTGAGGCTTGCGCAGGAGATCAAGCAATATGCCGAGGCCCGCGGCATCACCGCCGCGCAGTTCGCGGTCGCCTGGGTGCTGAATTCATCCTTCGTCTCCGCCGTGATCGCCGGTCCTCGCACCGAAGCGCAATGGGACGACTACGTTCGCGCGCTCGACTATCGCTTCACTGCCGAAGACGAGGCGCTGATCGATGGGCTTGTGGTGAGTGGGCATGCTTCCACGCCCGGCTACAACGATCCGGCCTATCCGATCGAGGGCCGGCGGGCGCGGACGGCGAAGCGGTCATAGCCGCGCTCAAGAAATAGGCCGCATACAGTCTTCACCGGCCCCCGCGTCCTAGCGTCGCATCGTCGGGAACGTTCTTGCCAAACCGCTGCGCACGCCTTTGTCTTCCTTCCTAAAAAAGCAGATCTCCAACGATCGCGATCAAAAAAGGGCAGGGAGGAAACCATGACCAAATCCAGCAAGGGCAGTACGTCCAGTCGCCGCCGCTTCCTGAAGGTTGCGGCCGCAGGCGCAGCAGCAAGCGTTGCAGCGCCCACCATCGTCAGCGCGCAGGGTCCGATCAACATGCGCTGGCAAAGCACCTGGCCGGCCAAGGATATTTTCCACGAATACGCGCTCGATTACGCCAAGAAGGTCAACGACATGACCGGCGGCGACCTTAAGATCGAGGTGCTTCCCGCCGGCGCCGTGGTACCGGCCTTCGGCCTGCTCGACGCCGTCTCGAAGGGGACGCTCGACGGCGGCCATGGCGTGCTGGTCTATCACTACGGCAAGCAGACCGCGCTGGCGCTGTGGGGCTCCGGTCCCGGCTACGCGATGGACGCCAACATGCTGCTCGCCTGGCACAAGTATGGCGGCGGCAAGGAGCTGCTCGCCAAGCTCTACGCCTCGATCGGTGCCAATGTCGTCTCCTTCCCGTATGGGCCGATGCCGACCCAACCGCTCGGCTGGTTCAAGAAGCCGATGTCCAAGGTGGAGGACTTCCAGGGCCTGAAATTCCGTACCGTCGGCATCTCCATCGACGTGTTCACCGGCCTCGGCGCAGCCGTCAACGCGCTGCCGGGCGGCGAAATCGTCTCGGCGATGGACCGCGGCCTGCTCGACGCCGCCGAGTTCAACAACGCCACCTCTGACCGCGTGCTCGGCTTCACCGACGTCTCCAAGATCTGCATGCTGCAGAGCTACCATCAGAATGCCGAGCAGTTCGAGATCATGTTCAACAAGGCCAAGTACGACGCCCTGCCGGACAAGATGAAGGCCATCATCTCCAACGCCGTCGAAGCGTCCAGCCAGGACATGAGCTGGAAGGCGATCGACCGCTACTCGAAGGACTACGAGGAGATGCAGACCAAGGACAAGGTCAAGTTCTACAAGACACCGGACTCGATCCTGCAGAAGCAGCTCGAGATCTACGACCAGGTGGTCGAGAGGAAGTCGGCCGAGAACGCGCTGTTCAAGGAGATCGTCGAATCCCAGCTCGCCTTCGCCAAGCGCGCGACGCAGTGGGAGAACGACACGGTGGTCAACCGGCGCATGGCCTACAACCATTATTTTGGCCCGAACGCCAAGAAGAAGACCTGAGCGGGCGCCGCGCACGACCGAAAGCGTCATCCGGGGACACCGAACCCCGGATGGCGCTTCCGCTGTCTCTACACCAACCCGATACTTCCGAAAACGGCCGATAGCGAACGCAGATGAACGCACAGCGTTTCCTGTACATGATCGACGGCATCAGCACCTGGACCGGCAAGGCCGCGGCGTGGCTGGTCGTCGGGCTGATGGGCCTCGTCTGCGCCGAGGTCTTCAAGCGCTACATCCTCAACATGCCGACGGCCTGGATCTTCGACGCCTCCAACATGCTGTACGGCACCCTGTTCATGCTCGCGGGCGCCTACACGCTGGCGCAGAACGCCCATGTCCGCGGCGATTTCCTCTACAGCTCGATGCGGCCGCGCCTGCAGGCCTCCCTCGACCTCGTGCTGTATTTCGCATTCTTCCTGCCGGGCATCGCGGCGCTGGTCTACGCCGGCTGGGACTATGCGCTCGATTCCTGGCGCATCAACGAGCATTCCAACGTGACCGCCGACGGTCCGCCTGTCTACCACTTCAAATTCATGATCCCGCTGGCCGGAGCCTTGGTGCTGCTGCAGGGCGCAGCCGAGATCGCGCGCTGCGTCATGTGCCTCAGGACCGGCGCCTGGCCCGATCGGCTCCGCGATGTCAGCGAGATCGACGTGGTCGAGGAGCAGCTCGCGCATAGCGAATATGTCGATGAAGAATCGCGCAAGGCCGCGATCGCGCATGCGCAGGACATCGAGGAAAGCGCGCGGCAGCGCGGCATGGGCGGGGACCTGCAACGATGAGCGATCCGGCACTCGGGCTGTTGATGCTCGTCCTCATCGTGATCGTCATCATGATGGGCTTCCCGACGGCGTTCACGCTGATGGGCCTCGGCATGTTCTTCGGTTTCTTCGCCTATCACCGTGGCGGTGAGGCCTGGGGCGACAACCACATCTTCGACCTGATGGTCCAGCGCACCTATGGCGCGATGACCAACGACGTCCTGATCTCGATCCCGCTGTTCGTGCTGATGGGCTACGTGATGGAGCGCGGCGCGCTGGTCGACAAGATGTTCTATTCGATTCAGCTCGCCTTCCGCCGCCTGCCCGCTTCGCTTGCGGTGGCGACACTGATCGTGTGTACCTTCTGGGGCATCGCCAGCGGCCTGGTCGGCGCCGTCGTCGTGCTGATGGGCGTCATCGCCTTCAACCCGATGCTGAAGGCCGGCTACGACGTCAAGCTCGCCTCCGGCGTCATCACCGCCGGCGGCACGCTCGGCATCCTGATCCCGCCATCGGTGATGATCATCGTCTATGCGGCGGTCGCCGGGCAGTCGGTGGTGAAGCTCTACGCCGCGGCGATGTTTCCCGGCTTCTTCCTCGCCTTCCTCTATCTGCTCTACATTGTCGGCTGGGCGCTCCTGAACCCGAAGATTGCGCCGAAGCTTCCCGAAAGCGAAACCAAAGTCCCGGTGCGGCCCTGGATCGCCAAGCTGCAGCAGTCTTATTCGCGCAAGATGCTGCCGGCGCTGCTTGCGGCGGTGCTGATGCCCGGAAGGGCCGTCAACGCCAGCGTGGATGGCACCCGCGTCACCTATTCGATGCTGCTGACGAGCCTCGGTCACGCCCTCGTGCCTCTGGTGCTGACGCTGGCGACCCTGTGGGCTGCCTGGTGGTACGTCGTGATCCACCAGCAGCCGGATATTCAGCCGCAGCTCCCGGCCGCCGCGCAGCAGCAGCAGCAGCAGCGAGCGCAGGAGACGCTTCAGCCGCTTGGCGCGGGGGCCCAGCCCGCGGAAGACAGCACGGAAGAGAAACTCGAGGAGCTCGGCGGCGGCGCCAGCCGGTCGGAGGCCGCCACGAAGAACGAGCCGGAAGTGCTGGAGCAGATGGGCAGCGCCGAGCTGCGAGGCAAGACCATCGCGGCACCAGCGGAGCTTGGACCACCGCCGGAGTTCTATACTTATTTCGCGTTCATCGCCGGCATCTGCGGCCTGCTGCTTCTCTACTATTACTGGACCATGGAGGCCGAGCAGTTCGAGGTGCTGCGGCTGCTCATCACCTCGGTGATGCCGCTCGGCATCCTGACGGTGGTCGTGCTGGGCGTGATCCTGTTCGGCATCACGACCGCGACCGAATCGGCGGCGGTGGGTGCGGCCGGCGCCTTCCTGCTGGCGTTCCAGGCGCGGACGCTGGACTGGAAGCGCACCAAGGAAGCGGTGTTCCTGACCGCCAAGACCACCTCGATGGTGTGCTGGCTGTTCGTCGGCTCGGCGCTGTTCTCGGCGGTGTTCGCGATCCTCGGCGGCCAGGCGCTGCTGGAGAGCTGGGTGCTGTCGCTGAACATGTCGCCGGTCCAGTTCATGATCCTGTCGCAGGCGATCATCTTCATCCTGGGCTGGCCGCTGGAATGGACCGAGATCATCGTGATCTTCGTGCCGATCTTCCTGCCGATGCTGAAGCACTTCAACATCGATCCCGTTCTGTGGGGCGTCCTGGTGTTCGTGAACCTGCAGGCGGCGTTCCTGTCGCCGCCGGTCGCGATGTCGGCGTTCTATCTGAAGGGCGTGGCGCCGAAACACGTCACGCTGAATCAGATCTTCGCCGGCATGATGCCCTACATGCTGATCGTCATCATCTGCATGGTGCTGATGTATATCTGGCCCGGCCTCACGTTGTGGCTACCGAACTATCTGTACGGCAACTGACAGGTCGGCACGGGTCTTCTCGATACTCCTAGAGCATTTTCGGTTCTGATTGAATCAGAACCGAAGCTCTAGATTCTTGTTTTGACGCGTTTTCTTCACGCGAACCGGTATCCACTTCGCTCGAAAACGCTCTAATTCACTGCATTGAACTTGTAGGATGACTGCAGGAACGTGCCGAAGCGTTCGGCGCGGATCGGGAGGGTCGATGTCGGAACTAGACTGCCGAATCCTCTATCGAGGACATCGGTCGCCCACATCGACCAGAAGCGGCCACCGACGCCGACGCTGAAGCGCTCGGTCACGTCGTAGGTCAGCACGGCTTCGAGCTGCATGCCGCGCCCGGTGCCGTTGGTCGGGGAATAGGGCGACGACTCGTCAGAACGCAAGTAATGTGTATCGAGACCGGAAACCGAGACGTAGGGCAAATAGGCCGCATCGGCCGTGAGCTTGAGCCCCGGAGCAATCGTGACCATGCCGTTCACGCCGACGCGCAGAGAGTGCCAGTCTTCGGACTGCGAGATTGTGATCCCGGTGGTCGGCGACGGAACGGCGCAAATCACACCGCCGCCGGGATACGCAATCTGCGCGCATCCATAGGAGTCCTTGCGGTCGCGATAGAAATTATAGCCTGCGAACGCCCCGAGTTTCGCGCCCGGCGTTTCCAGCAGGGTGTATCCAACGTCCAGCGTGGCATAGGCAATCGTGCCCTCGACCCTGCCCTGGTATGTGTTCGAATAGGCCATGGCCGTGTCGCGATAGGTTGGTAGCCAATCCTCATCGTTCATGTGGCCGGATGTCAGCCCGCCGCCGCCGGCGAAGCCTTTCAGGAACACCCTGGCCGGACTGTCGACCCGGCCGAACACCTCACCGGAGTGCCCTGTGGTCTCATAGGTGAGCCGTGAAATCAGCGCGTTCTGCAGCGGCTGATCTGTGCTCATGCCGAGATCGTTCTGATAGCGACCGCTGCTGTACCAGTAGCGCGCACCGACTTCCGCCGACCACCCGGAGACCGACGGCGCCGCCGTCAGCAAAGCGAGGGGCCGGTTGTCCCAGCCGCGCGATGCGTCCGCACCAGGGCGATAGTTCACGCCCAGCTTGACGACATGGCTGTCCTGCCGGACTCCCGTCGGCAGACCAGCGGTCTCGACCAGGCTGGCTGGATCGAGCGGCACCGTCTGAAAACCGCCAAGCGGCGTCACGATGTCGCGGCCCCCGAAATTGGCATAGTCGTATTCCAGCTTCATCGACCAAGCCGGTGCCAGCGCGTGCTCGACACCGAGCCCGATTGTCCATCCCCACTGCACCGCATTGGCGTTCACCGAAGCTTCCGGCCGCCCGAAGAAATCGAGAGCGTTGGTCGTCATCGATAAACGGCTCGACAGAAACGCGGCGCCGCCTTTCACATAGGCCAGCGAGTGACCGGCCGGCCCGAAGGCCTGGCCGACCCGCCCGGTGATGGTTCCCATCACATCCTGCTGGATACGGCAGTTCGCCGAGACGAACAGGCCGGAATAGGCGAGACAGGTGTTGGTGCCGTCGGCATCGACGGCGGACACGTCGGCTTCGAGGCCGAACACCCACGGCGATCCAGCCTGCTGCCAGTTGTAGCCAAGCTGGCCGCCGATGAGGGCCGTCGGCGTACGGATGTCGTCGCCATAGATCGACGGACCGTAGGGATCACCGACATGGGTGATGCCGGAGCCTCCGCCAAAATGTCCGCCGATATAGAAGCCGCTCCAGGTCCACGGCAGCGGCGGCGCCTTCACGACCGGCCTCACAATGTCCGCAGAAAAAGCATCCGTTCCGTTCAGCGCCATGAGCACGCCGACCGCCACCACGTACCGCATCCGTAACACGAGCCGAGTCCTTTTCTTCGAGGAAACCAACTACGCATTACTGAGCCCGCACTATGGTAGGGGGCGAAGATTCGAACACCACCGGAGATAGCACATCAGCCGCACCCCGCAACAGCGGCTCGCGCGGAATGGAGCCAAGCATTACCACGGGAGGTTGTAGTGGCGCAGTTCGTAGGATGGGTTTTGCTTCGCTCTACCCATCCTACGACTGTCGTCCCGTCGAAAGACGGGACCCATAACCACAGCGAGATGTCTTGGCGCGAGCAAGCGGTTGCAGCGGAGCACACGACAAAAGCCTGTGGTTGATGGGGTGGACGGCCCCCTACGGCATCAGTTGTGCCAGAATGAGGTTGTCGAAATCTCAAACGAGGGAGCCGTCCGTGACGCAGATTATCCGCATTGGAATGGATACGTCGAAGCA
>NZ_JBVAPG010000076.1:0-39446 GCF_055413685.1 Bradyrhizobium sp. LeoA1Lang
ATCTCCCGAAGCGACGCCGCCCACAACGCAAGCGTCTCCTCAATCGACGCTGCCTGCGTCCACGATCTTCGAATCATGGTTGCCCATGGATTCAGAAACCCACTAAAAAAACAACTGTAATGCTAGCTAGAGCGACAGCGCGCAAACTTGATTCAAAGACTGCTGCTCGCCGATTCGATCATTTCACAAGGCCGTGGTGCAATGGCGTGGGAATTCCGCAGTGCTTCGCGTTACATGCGCTTCGGACGCATCCGGCCAAATCTGCAGCAGGACTATGCTACCCTTTCCTCACAACTCGCATGATTGGTCGGAGAACTGCGCGCCTCACTCCGGCAGCCCCGCCTTCCGCAACCCATCCGCGAAGGTCGCGAGGTCCTCAGGCCGGCGGATCGGGAGCCAATCCGCGAGATTGGAGACGCGCAGCGTGGGGTCGAGCTCACGCAGATGCTTCATCGCGCGCTGCGCCTCGTCCGGCCGGCCCGCGAGCGCATGGCTCGCCGCGATGACACTGACGACCATCAGGAAGCTCGGCAACTCCCGGAAGGCTTTCTCCGCCCACGACGACGCGGCGTCGAAGCGCCCCGCGAACAGATGCGCCGCCGCCAGTCCGGCCTGCATGCGGTAGAGCTCGGGGTCGAGTGGGCTCAGCCTCATGGCGTGCGAGAAGTGCTCGATGGCGGCGTCCGGCTCGCCGTTCCAGGTCCGCAGGAATCCGGCGAGGAACCAGGCCGACGCGAGATTGGGATTGAGCACGAGCGCCCGGTCGAGCAAGGCGATGCCGCCGGCGACGTCATCGGTGAGGTGGGCGAGCGCATGCCCGCCGCGGGTGAGCGCGACCGCATCGTCCCGGCCCAGGTCGACGGCCCGGCGCGCCAGGCGGGCGCCCTCGGCGATCTCGCCTGGGCGATCGGTCATCCAGCCGTTGACCTTGCGCCAGAAATAGCACCACGCCGCCATCGCATAGGCCGACGCGAAATTCGGGTCGCGCATGAGCGCGTGGTTGAACTGACCGAGCGCCGCGTCGATCGACTCCCTGGATCCCAGATGGAGGTGCGCCATACCGCGCAGATAGTAGTCGTAGGCGTCGAGGCTTTCGGTTGGCTTGCGCTTCGCGCGCTCGATCTCGGCCCGCTCGAGCTGCGGCGCGATCGCGCCGACGACGGCCTCGGTGACCTGATCCTGCAGCTCGAAAATATCGTCGAGCGCACTTTCGAAACGCTCGGCCCACAGATGCGCCCCGGTGGTCGCATCGATCAGCTGCCCGGTGATGCGCACCTTGTGTGCCGCCTTGCGCACGCTGCCTTCCAGCACATAGCGCACGCCGAGCTCGCGGCCGACCTGTTTCACGTCGACCGCGCGGCCCTTGTAGGTGAAGCTCGAATTGCGTGCGATCACGAACAGCCAGCGAATGCGCGACAAGGCCGTGATGATGTCCTCTACCACGCCGTCGGTGAAGTACTCCTGCTCGATGTCGCCGCTTAGGTTCAGGAACGGGAGCGCGGCAATTGAGGGCCTGTCGGGGAGGGTCGGCGGCTCTGCGATGGTTTTGCCCGGCGCGTCGGGCTCGGTGCTGACTGCGGCGGAGCGACTGGCGATTTCGCTGACGTCGCCGACGAACCGGAATCCCTTGCGGGCGATCGTTCGAAGCAGGCGCTGGTTCTGCCCGCTGTCGCCGATGGCCTTGCGCGCCGCGTTGATATGACTGGTCAGGGTCGATTCAGAGACGATCCGCCCGACCCACACGGCATCCAGGAGCTCGTCCTTGCTGACGACGTGTTCGCGGTTCCGCACCAGATGGAGCAGCAGGTCGAAGACCTGCGGCCCGACGGCGATCGGCTCGGCGCTGCGCGTGAGCTCCCGCCGGTCCGAGTCGATCACGTAGTCCTCGAACGCGTACTGCACGTCGCCCTCTCATCGCCGCCCATCGCCATGGCCGGCAAGCCATTGATAGCACGGTGATCATCGCCGAAGCTCGGCCGAGTTATCGCGCCGGTAAAGCAAGCGGAAACTGCCGGAACAGCGTGGCGCTTTCTTGGCTCGTCTTGCTCTTTTGTCCCGCTGTCTTGGACGGAAACCCAAGCGAAATTCAATCGCGCCTCAAGGCCGCCACAAGGCTTTCCGGCCGCCGATCCGGCACCCTTTGCCGCGTCGAATACGACACAACCTGGACACTCCCTTGCACACCCTTGGAGGGCAAGATCATGAAAATTGTCGTCATCGGAGGCACCGGCCTCATCGGATCAAAGCTCGTCAAGAAACTGCAGGAGAAGGGTCACGATGCCATCGCCGCCGCGCCCAATACCGGCGTCAACACCATCACGGGCGAGGGACTGAAAGAGGCGCTCTCCGGCGCACAGGTCGTCGTCGATCTGGCGAACGCGCCGGTGTGGGAGGACAAGGCGGTGCTTGAATTCTTCGAGACCTCGGGCCGCAACCTGATGGCCGCGGAAAAGGCCGCCGGCGTGAAGCATCATCTGGCGCTGTCGATCGTCGGCAGCGACCGCAGTCCCGACAGTGGCTACCTCCGCGCCAAGGTGGCGCAGGAGAATCTGATCAAGGCGTCCCGCATTCCCTATACGATCCTGCGCTCGACGCAGTTCTTCGAGTTCGTCGGAGGCATCGTCAAATCGGGCGCAGAGGGCGGTGTGGTCCGGCTGTCGCCCGCGCTGTTCCAGCCGATTGCCTCTGACGACGTGGTCGCCAACCTGGCCGAGCTGACGCTCGCACCGCCGCTGAACGGCACCGTCGAGGTTGCGGGCCCGGAAGCCTGCCCGATGGACACGTTCGCGCGCAAGTTCCTGGCTGCGAGCGGCGACCAGCGCAAGGTGATCGCTGACGTGCACTGGCGCTACTTCGGAGCCGAGCTGAACGACCGCTCCTTGACGCCCGGCGATCGCCCCCGCCTCGGCTCCATCCGCTTCGACGACTGGCTCAGCCGCAACGCGGTTCATAGCTGAAGCACAGGAGATAACCATGATCATCCGAGCGGGTTCCGGGCAACGAACGAAAGAGGCGGCTATGACGATCAAACTCGTTGCGTTGGTTCTTCTGTGCCTCATGACCGGCACGGCGGTGGCTCAGGAGCCTAAGGTCACGTCACTCATGTCTAAGGATCTTCCGGAGAATCCCGGCAGGGAAGCTCTGATGATCACGGTCGAGCATGCGCCCGGAGGGTCGAGCGCTATCCACCGACACAACGCACATGCGTTTGTTTACGTGTTGGAGGGCTCCGTCGTGATGCAGCTGAAGGGTGGACAACCGGTGACACTGACAGCAGGACAGAGCTTCTATGAAGGCCCTGATGATGTTCATGTCGTCGACCGGAACGCGAGCAGCACCCAGCCGGCGAAATTCCTGGTGCTCTTGATCAAGGACAAGGGCGCCCCGGCGCT
Organism: Bradyrhizobium sp. LeoA1Lang; assembly: GCF_055413685.1. Taxonomy (NCBI): domain Bacteria; kingdom Pseudomonadati; phylum Pseudomonadota; class Alphaproteobacteria; order Hyphomicrobiales; family Nitrobacteraceae; genus Bradyrhizobium; species Bradyrhizobium sp. LeoA1Lang. The sequence goes on from NZ_JBVAPG010000076.1 coordinate 3,393, forward strand.
CGTGCCCGCACAGTGACTGTTACGGCAACCCAAGTACCCGAAAGGCAAGGCAGTCAGCAGGAGACAAACATGAGCTTGGACAACACCTCACAGCCCTCGGTCAAGTACTGCGCCGACAAGGTGAACGCGAAGTACATCCACGGTAGACCGGAGCCCGAGTTGGTTCCGTCGCGCTACGCGCTGAAGGTCGGCGCAATTGACGTGCTGGTGGTTAGCGATGGGGTGCTATCGTTGCCAGGCGCGATGTTGGGCCACAACGTTGACCCGGCCGTCCGGGCGGCCTGGCTGGAGGACATGTTCCTGCCGCCGGACGTGCTCGAGTGGGCGCTGAACGTGGTCGTGGTGCGTAGCGGCGGCCGGACCATACTCATCGACGCTGGGATGGGGGCGGAGTTCCCGGACTTGCCGCGGGCCGGGCGGACGGTTCAGCGACTGGAGGCCGCCGGCATCGATCTCGCATCCGTGACCGACGTGGTGCTCACCCACATGCACATGGACCACATTGGCGGGCTGCTCGTCGACGGGGTGAGGGGCCGGCTGCGTCCGGACCTGCGCATCCACGTGGCCGCCGCCGAAACCAAGTTCTGGGAGTCGCCCGATTTCTCCCACGTCTCCATGCCGCCGGGGTTCCCGGACGCGCTTCGGCGGACGGCCAAGCGGTTCTTGCACGAGTACCAGAGCCAGTTGCGGACGTTCGAGGAGAAGCATGAGGTGGCGCCGGGGGTGCTCGTCACACGCACTGGCGGCCACACCCCCGGGCACAGCGTGGTCCGCCTGGCATCCGGCAGCGACCGGCTGACGTTTGCTGGCGACGCCGTGTTCCAGGTCGGGTTCGAGCACCCCGACTGGTACAACGGCTTCGAACACGACCCCGAGGAGGCGGCCCGCGTCCGGGTCCGTCTTTTGCGGGAGCTGGCGGCGAACCGCGAGTCGCTGGTGGCCACTCATTTGTCGTTCCCGTCCGTCTGCCACGTGGCGCTCGACGGCGACGTCTTTCGTTGGGTACCGGGCCCCTGGGAGTACTGATCGCTTGTTGGGTTAGGGTGCGATCATGGACGTATATGAGGCAGTCACAAGCCGACGGGCGGTGCGCGGATTCACCGACGAGCCTGTGTCGAGGGTGGTGCTTGAGCGCGTGCTGTCCGCCGCGGCATGGTCGCCGTCCGGATCGAACATCCAGCCGTGGAACACCTACGTGCTGACCGGCGCGCCGCTGGCCGAGCTCAAGACGCGCGCCGTCGAACGCGTGTGCCACGGCGACCCCTGGGACGAGCGGCAGTACGAGATGTACCCGCCCGCGCTGAAGTCCCCGTACGGGGAGCGCCGATCCGCCTTCGGCAAGGAGCGCTACAGCGCGCTCGGCATTGCTCGCGAGGACTGGGAGGCGCGCCAGCGGGCGGCCATCGGCAATTGGAACTGTTTCGGCGCGCCCGCCGCCCTGTTCTGCTACATCGACCGTGACCTGGGCCGCCCCCAATGGGCCGACGTCGGCATGTATCTGCAGACCGTCATGCTGCTGCTCCGCGCCGAAGGGCTGCACAGTTGCCCGCAGATGGCGTGGTCGCAGGTTCGGGACACGGTCGCGGAGGTCCTGTCACCCTCGGACGCGCTGATCCTCTTCTGCGGCATGTCGATCGGGTACGAGGACCCCACGGTGAGTTACGCCCGTACGGGCCGCGCCCCGCTCGACGAGACGGTCACGTTCGTCGGCGGTTAGTTACTTGCGCTCGCAGACAAGTGGCCCTTCGCGTCATTTCGCGGCGACGCTTTCGGAGCGAAGCGGACATTCGGCGAGCCGCGCTTTCCGAACCGGATTTATGTGCACGCGCCCTAGTGTCCGCCGCCGCCAGGTGCCGCCGCCGACGGCTTGTTCAGCAGCAGGACCAGAAAACTGAGGCCGACATAGAACACGGTCAGCATGAAGAAGGCGTCGCCATAGCCCATCACCGCGGCCTGACGGTGCACGATCTGCGACAATTGCTTCAGCGCCATCATTGCGGAGTCGCCCATGCCCTGCATGCGCTGGGTGAACATGTTGAGCGTCTCGACCGCCGTCGCATTGCCCCAATGCACCCGATCGTGCAGACGCGAGATGTGCAGGTCCGTGCGGTCGTTCAGCACCTGGTTGATGACAGCCAATCCCACCGCGCCGCCGAGGTTCCGCATCAGGTTGAACAGGCCGGAAGCGTTCTTGACCAGATGCGGCGCCAGCGTGCCGAGCGCGATGTTGTTGGTCGGCACCATCGCGCACATCATGCCGATGCCGCGCAGGATCTGCGGCACCAAGAGTTCGTAGAAGTCATAGTCGCGGGTGATCCAGGTCATCTGCCAGGAGCCAAGCGCGAAGGTGACGAGACCGAAGGCGATAATGTAGCGCAGGTCGACCTTCTGCATCAGCTTGCCGACGACCGGCGCCATCAGGAACATCGTGATGCCGGAGACGAACATGGTCTCGCCGATCATCAGCGCGCTGTAGCCGCGGACCTCCGCGAGATAGCGCGGATAGATATAGGTCAGGCCGTAGAGGCCGATGCCGATGCAGAACTGCAGCACGCAGCCGATCGCGAAATTGCGGTTGCCGAACGTCCTGAGATCGACGATCGGCTCATCGACGGAGAATACACGCCAGAAGAAAGCGATCGCGGACACGAAGCAGACTGTGGCGAAGAACGCAACCGACGTGTCCTGCAGCCACTCATACTGAGGCCCCTCCTCCAGCACATATTCCAGTGAGCCGAGGAAACCCGCCATGAACAGGAGGCCCCACCAGTCGAAGCGCTCGAGCAGCGCGAAATTCGGCTGGTCGAAATCGATCAGCGCGAGCACGCCGATGGTGATGCCGATGCCGGGCACGATGTTGATGAAGAACAGCCAGTGCCACGACATCAGGTCCGTGATGTAGCCGCCCACCGTGGGACCGACAGTCGGCGCCAGTGTCGCCACCAGTCCGATGATCGGCGCCACGATGTGGAACTTCGAGCGCGGAAAGATCGTGTAGGCCGAAGCGAACACGGTCGGGATCATGCCGGCGCCCAGAAATCCCTGCAGCGCGCGCCAGAGGATCATCTGCTCGATCGAGGTGGCGAAACCGCACAGGAAGCTCGAGACGGTGAAGCCGAAGGCGGAGATCGCAAACAGCAGCCGCGTGCCGAGCGCGCGCGACAGGAAGCCCGACAAGGGAATGGCGATGACCTCGGCGATCAGATAGGCGGTCTGCACCCAGGATACTTCGCTCGAACTCGCCGAGAGGCCGGCCTGGATGTCCGACAGCGATGCCGAGACGATCTGGATGTCCAGGATCGACATGAACATCCCGAACACCATGATGATGAAGGCGACCACCCGCTTCGGCTCGATGCGCTCGGTGGCGGCCGCGGCGTTCATCATGTTCGGCGAAGCGGTGGTGGCGTCGGCCATATCTGCTCACCTGCGCCCGGGATTTTCTTGCGGACTCAAACTATCACTGCGGATGAATCATCATCGGTGCGTCGAGATCGGCATCATTGTCCGCATCGTGTGCGCCCTCGCTTGTATCCACGGTGGTGTAGACCGACATGCCCGCGCGCAGCAGGTTCTGCCGTGCAACACTCTTCGGCACGCGGATGCGGACCGGCAGCCGCTGCACGATCTTGGTGAAATTGCCGGTGGCGTTGTCCGGCGGCAGCAAGGTGAACACCGAGCCTGCGGCCGGTGAAATGCTGTCAACCACGCCCTTGAACTTGCGGTGGCCGTAGGCGTCGACCGAGATCGTCACCGGCTGGCCCGGGCGGACGCGCTTGAGCTGGGTCTCTTTATAATTGGCGTCGATGAAGACATCGTCGAGCGGTACCACATTGCCGAGCCGCTGGCCGACCTGGATGAAGTCGCCGACATTGACGAGACGGTTGGAGAAGGTGCCGTCGACCGGCGCGCGCACCGTGGCGAAATCGAGGTCACGCTCGGCCTTGGCGAGCTGGGTCTGCAGTTCGGCGAGCGTGGCGCGGGCCTCGTTCTGCTGCGCCTTGGTCACCTCGACATTGTCGCGCGCAGCGTCATAGGCAGCCTGCGCCGACTTCACCGCGGCAACGCCCTGGTCGCGGCTTGCCTCCGAGACTTCGAAGGTGGCGCGCGAAGCAAAGCCCTTGGTGCTCAGCGCCTGCTGGCGGTCGAAATCGAGGCCGGCGCGCTTCAGGTTCGCTTCGGAGGACGCGAGTTGTGCCTGCGCCTGCTCGACCGCGCTTTCCAGCGCGGTGACCTGGCGGCCGATACGCTCGATCGTCGCCTGCTGGGTGGCGATCCTGCTGCGCGCCGCGTCGACCGCGATCCGATAGTCGCCGTCGTCGATCCGGAAGATCACTTCGCCGGCGTGCACGATCGCGTTGTCGGCAGGCAGGATCGCCGCCAGATGGCCGGAAACACGCGCGCCGAGCATCGAGTTGTTGGCGCGCACATAGGCGTCGTCGGTCGAGATGTAGAAGCGTCCGGCCACGAACCAGTAGACGCCGTAGCCGACGGCGGCGAGCGCGAGCAGGCCGAGCACGCCCATCATGACGAATCTGCGCTTGGCGGGTTTTGGCGCGGCGGCGGCTGGCGCTGCCGGCTGCTCCGGTGCAGGCGCGGCCGGCGTTTCGGCAGGCCGGCGCTTGGCTTCTTCAGCAGCGGGGCCACGAAGCTGCTCTGCTGGCTGAGCTGATGTGTTGCGCACGGACTCGCCCTCGACCTCCGGCTCGGAGCGAACGACGCGTGCAGCGATCTCTCGCCGCGGCCATAGCCGGACTCCTCATTTACCCCGTCACGACGCAAGCGAGGCCCTGCGGCCGGTGCGGCATCGTGTCTTTACATCTATCATTGACCGAACGGTTCGGTCAAGCTACATCAGCTCAGAGGAACCCTAAGGAGAAAATCGCTTCCGGACAGTACCCCGGATGCAAATGTTCTCCGAGAGGCTAAACCAATGGTTGCAAGCCAGACATCTCCTCTTCAGATCGTTGCCGAGGAGGACTCCTCGAAGCGGCGGCAGATTCTCGATGGTGCCCGCAAGGTGTTTCTGGAATTGGGTTTCGACGGCGCCAGCATGGGCGAGATCGCCCGCGCCGCCGGGGTCTCCAAGGGCACGCTTTACGTCTACTTCGACGACAAGTGCCGGCTGTTCGAGGCGATCGTCGAGGAAGAGAAGATCGAGCAGAGCAAGACTGCCTTCAACTTCGATCCTGAGCGCGACGTCGATATCACCCTGCCTGAATTCGGACGCGCCTACATCGCTCTGCTGTGCCGCCCCGGGGGCGGCTCGGCGATCCGCACGGTGATGGCGATCGCCGAACGGATGCCTGAGGTCGGCAGCCGGTTCTACGAACAGGTGATCGCGAGCAACGTCAAGCGCTTTGCGACCTATCTCGAAGCTCGCGCCGAACACGGCGAGCTCGCGATCGACAATTTCGAGCTCGCCGCCTGGCAGTTCATGCAGATGTGCCAGGCGACGCTGTTCCAGGCTTTCATCTTCCAGGCCAAGCCCTCGCCGTCGCCCGACCAGATCGCCACGGTGGTGGACAGCGCGACAAAGGTGTTCCTGGCGGCGTATCGGAAAGCGGCGTGAGAGCCGATGCCGGTGTTGCCCCTCATGGTGAGGAGCGCGCAGCGCGTCTCGAACCCATGAGGCCCCGCCTGTGGCCTCGCCCTTCGAGACGGCCGCTACGCGGCCTCCTCAGGGTGAGGAGATAGACTGCGGTCGCCACTCTCTCAGTCGTCCCTGTTCGCAATCACCGAGAGCTGTCATTCCGGGGCGATGCGAAGCATCGAGCCCGGAATGACGTCGGAGATACCTTTACGGCTTGAAGATATAGCCCGGACCGATCGCCGCGGCCTCCGGGATTGGCGGCAGGTCGGAGAAGAGTTCGGGGTGATCCTTCATCACCTTCAGGATGTATTTCGGCTCGATATGCTTGTTGACATCGAAGGTCGCCTTGATGATCCCAAGCCGCGACAGACGGTCTTCGGCACTGTAGAGCGCGCGATAATTGTTCGCCGAGAGACGACGGTCCGCCTGCCGGATGTTGAACTGCATCGCGGCTTCGGCGATTTCCTGCTTGAGGCCGGGGATCCAGCGGGTGGCGACCTGTGCCGCCTGCTTCGGGTTCTTGCGCATCCACTGGTCGGCTTCGGAGACCGCAGCGAGGAATTTCTCGATGGTGTCGCCGTTGGCCAGCACCCATGGGCGTAAGCCGACGTTGAAGCCGAGATAGGAGATCACGTCTCCGCCGCGGATGATCTCGACTGCACCGGGCACATCTTTGCCCGCCACGATCGGCCACGGATCCCAGCCGGAGAAGGCGTCGATGCCCTTGGCGAGCAGCGCGACCGTCATGTCCGGCGGCGGCGTGTTCACCAGCGTGACCTCCTCAGGCTTCAGCCCAGCCTTCTCCAGGATGGCGAGGATATAGAGGTGGTTGATGGTGCCGAAGGACGCCGCGATCTTCTTGCCCTTCAGGCTCGCAAGGTCGCTCTTGACGATCCCTGAGCCTTCGCGCGCGACGATCGCCATCGTCGCATCCGAGCCGGCCTTGGTGGCGTTGCCGCTGTAATTGCCGAGCGCAACCAGATCCATGCCGCGCAGCACCGCACCGATCATGGGCACGCCGACCTGCACGATCTCGCTCTCGCCGGCCTGCAGCGCGTTGAGGGCATCGACGCCGGTGGCATAGGGCCGCGCGATGGTGACGTCGAGGCCGTATTTCTCGAAGAAGCCGCGCTCGAGCGCGATCGGCAATCCAATCTGGTCGATGCCGGTGACCATGCCGGCCTTCAGCTTGGTCAGCGTCTGTGCGCCCGACGGCGTACAGAGCAGCGCGAACGCCAGCGCGAGCAGCAATAATCGTTTCATTCTCCTACCCTCCCGGTTTTATCGGCCCCACCGCCGTCACCCAGTACGGCCGGGCGACGGCGTTGAGGTCCGTTCGTTTGACGCCACGTAATTCAATCGAATGCTCGTCGGTGCCCGAGACGCGTCCATATTGCTGGAATGCGAGCACGTGGAAGCGCTCGGGGGTGAACGGCAGCTCGATCTGCACATTGACCTTCTCGGACGTGCCGGCGAGCTCCGGCGAGATCTTGCCCGGCGCGGCTAAGGTCAGCCAAAGCTGAAAGCCGGCCCAGGCGGCGATGACGCCGAGCACGATGCGGCCCTTGGTCGAACGGAAGGCTTGCGCGACGAGGCTCATGCGGCGCGCACCATTTGCAGCACACGCGCGGAGAGCTGTTTGAACTTGTCGTCCTTGACCAGATCATCCCAGACCCGCGGCCGCGGCAGGTCGATCCCGATCTGGTCGAGGACCCGCCCCTTCGAAAGCACGACGACGCGGTTGGCGAGGAACACCGCCTCCGGCACGTCATGGGTGATGAAAAGTACGGTCGGCTTGCGCTCCTGCCAGATCCGCGTCAGCCCTTCCTGCAAGGTCATGCGCGTCTGCGCATCGACGCTGGCGAAGGGCTCGTCCATCAGCAGCACATCCGGATTGTTGGCGAGCGCGCGCACCACGCCGACGCGCTGCTGCATGCCGCCGGACAATTCATTGGGGTGGCGGTGCGCCGCATGCGAGAGGCCGGCAAGCGCGAGATATTCGCGCGCGATGCGGTCGCGCTCGGCCTTCGGCACGCCGCGCATCTTCGGGCCGAAGCCGACATTGTCGAGCACAGTCTTCCACGGAAACAGCGCAAACGACTGGAACACGACACCGCGCTCGGGGCCCGGTCCCTTGACCGGCTTGCCGTCGAGCAGGATCTCGCCGCCGGTATAGGGAATGAAGCCCGCGATCATGTTGAGGATCGTGGTCTTGCCGCAGCCGGACGGGCCGACCACCGAGACGAATTCGCCTTGCTCGACGTCGATCGAGACGTCGTGGACGGCGTTGACATGCGAGCCGGCATACGGATCGAAATAGGTCTTTGCGAGGTTCTTGAGCGAGAGCGTCTTCATGATGTCACCAATCCCCAGCGCTGGCCGGTCGCGCGCTCGAGCGGCGCGAGGATCCAGGCGTCCACGATGTACCAGAGCAATCCGAGAATGATCATGCCGAGCAGGATCTCGACGGTGGAGCCGGAGCGGCGCGCATCGAACATCATGAAGCCGATGCCGCTGGTGCCGACGATCATCTCCACCGCGATCAGGGCGCGCCAGCCATAGCCGAGACCGTTGCGCAGGCCGGTGATGATGTTGGGCAGCGCGCCGGGCAGCGTCACCTCCCAGAGCACGCGCGCCGGCGAGGCCCCTAAGCTGCGGGCGGCGCGCGCGAGATCGCGCGGCACGGATTCGACGCCGAGCACGGTGTTGAGCACCACCGGGAACAGCACGGTGTAGACAATGACGAAGGTCATCGTCGTGAGCCCGAAGCCAAACCAGATCAGGAGGATCGGCAGCCAGGCAATGTCGCCGATCGCCTGGAAGAACAGGAGGATCGGCCAGCAGATGCGATGCGCCCAGCGGCTGGTGCCGATCAACACCCCAAGCGGAATCCCGAGCGCCATGCCGACTGCAGCGCCGGTGAACAGGCGGATCAGGCTGTCGCCGAGATAGTCCGGCAGGATGCCCTTGTAGGTTAGCGTGACGAAGGAGTTTGCGACATCGACCGGGCCGGGGAAGAACGCGCGCGGGAAAATTCCGGCGGCGGCGACCGCGCTCCACAGCGCGACGACCGGAATGAAGGGGATGATGGCCGCGAGTGCCGGCCAGCGCCGCGTCATCCGTGCGTAACCGCTCCAGAACTGCAAGAGGACATTCATGCGCGCCTCACCATGCCCCAGCGCTCGATGGTCGCGCGCTCCAGCGGGACCAGCAGCAGACGGTCGATCAGGAGCCACAGCACACCGATCACGATCATGCCGAACACGATAACTTCGGTGCGGTAGAAATCGCGGGCGACGAACAGCATGTAGCCGAGCCCGACATTGGTCGCGATCATCTCCGCCGCGATCAGGCCGCGCCAGGCGAAGCCGAGCCCGGTGCGAACGCCGGTGACGATGTTCGGCAGCGCGCCCGGCAGCAGCACTTCCGTCAGCAGCGCCCAGCGGCCGGCGCCGAGCGAGCTTGCGGCATTGCGTATGGTGTGCGGGATGGTCTTGACGCCGAGCAGCGTGTTGTAGGCGACGACGAAGAACACGGCGTTGAAGATCACGAAGACGATGGCGCCGAAGCCATAGCCGAACCAGAGCGTGGCGATCGGAATCCAGGCGATACCGGCGAGCACGGAGAAGAAGCGGAACAAGGGCGTCAGGAACGCGGCGACCGTGGGGCTCACGCCCATCGCGATCCCGAGCGGCACGGCGGTGATAATGCCGATCAGCGTGCCGAGGGCGACGCGCAGCAGGCTCGCGCCGATATGGGCAAACAGCGTGCCGTCGCGGATGGACTCCATCGCGGCAGTACCGACCGCGCCGACGGAGGGGAAGACGCGCGGATTGATATCGAACAGCGGGACGACGACAGCCCAGATCGCAACCAGCGCAAGGAGCGGGGCAACGAACATCGCAGCCCCCGCGAGCGAATTGACGCTGCGCGCAAGCCACGGCGATCGCCGCTTCAGACTGCGCGTCACCTCCATGCCGCCTCCCCCGATATGATGCAGCCTTTGCCGGCCTTTATTGTCGTTTATCGCGTCCGTGCCACCTTAGACACGCGACGCCATGCCTCATGTTGCGCAAATTGTCTCATCGCGCAATCGCCTATCCTGCGTAGATCACCCGGGCGGGGGGCCGGACGCCCCGCAAACAACGAAAGGATGGGGCAGCATCGGATGTCAGCGATCCTGCACTGTCGCGGCCTGCTATCCCTCCGACAAGCGCGCAAAGACTACTCGTCGGTGAATTCGTCTTCTTCGTTGACCTTGGGCTTGCGGCTGAACCAGGAGGACTTCTTGCCACCGAGCGAGCCCGTGACATTGGGGTCGCGCGAGGCATAGGGGTTGCGCGAGTTGGCGCGGGCGGCGATCTCCTCGCCGGAGACGGCGGCGGGCTCGCAGATGACGCGGCGGCTGGCGCGGCGCATCAGGTCAACGTGAATGTGATCGTAGTGAAAACGGTTGGAGCCCGGCGCCAGCACGGTGTTGAACTGCTGGCAGGCCGCGCCCTGGATGTCGCGCAAGAATCCCTGCTCTTCCGGCAAGCCACGCCAGCCATCCTTCACCGAGATGCGGCGGCCGTCGGCCAGCGTGAAGCCGGCGATGTCGAGCGCGTTGCCGAAGGCGTGCTCGGAAATATGCGCGCTCGGATTGCCGTTCATGCCACGGCAGGAATAGGCGGAGATCTGCTTGATCTCGACCACGCGCGCGCCGAACCAGCGCGTCGCTGCCGGCTGCACGGAATCGGCAAGCCAGCGATCGAGCGCGGAGACGATCGGACAGGCGAGCGTCGCCGTCGGCTTCAGCGTGACCGGGCCGACCGCAGTGACGGGATTGCCGCGCTCCGGCCCGAGCCGCGGCAGTGGCGCGGCGGCGCCTTGCGACGGCGAATAGGGCGCGGGGGAATAAGGTGCGGAACCGCGGTCGCGCTGCGGATAGCCTTGCGGCGCGCCATAGACCGGACCGCCCGGCGGTTCCGGCGTGCCCTCCGCCGGCAAATCGATGTCGTCCTGCTGCGGCGCGACGCCGGGAGCGTTCAGCGAAATCGGCGCGTTCGACGGCGCACCATAGCCGGGCTGGCCCGCGGCCGAATTCGGATAAGGGGCCGGCCGCGGCGCCGGTTGCGGTGCGATCGGCCAGCGCGGCTGGCTGCGGCTCGAGCCGATATCGGCCGGCGGACGCAAATCGTCGGCGAAACCAAAAGTCTGGTCACTCTCGCCGAGTGCTGCGACCTTGAGCGGGAATTGCGCACCGCACGCGCCGGGACCCGAGATCGGGTCGATGCGCACGAGGTCCGGCCCTTCCTTCACGGCTCCGGATTTCAGGCAAGCGACTTCGGCCTCGGCCCGCCAGGGTTCACGCTCGGCCTGGAAGAAACCGCGACCGCAACCTGCCAGCGAAACGAGGACGACGGAGCCGACGAGATACAAACGAACTCCACGCGTCATGCGCGGCAGGTTCGGCTAATTTATTTAAGGACTCTTCAACGCGTTGTTTTTACACATCTTTAACCATACCGCCACCGCTCCGGACGCCTCAAGCAGGACGGACAGCATCGCTGGCTTTTTCGGCGGGGAACGGTTTGGTAAATTCGCGCGTTCTATGCGGGCAGGCGCAAACGCTGGGAGCGTTCTCGATGGCTATGAGTCTTCTCGTCAGCCGGCTGAGCGTCGTCGCCGCCTATGTTGCGCTCGCCTTTGTCGGCGCGATTGTGCTTGGCCTGTTGTAGGCTTTCCCTGGAAACCTGGATTGGACTTGCGCCCGGCGGTTCTCCCGCCGGGCGCTGCCGTGATTTCTACCAGCTATAGCGCACCACGCCCTTGCCGGCGTAGGAGCGCGTGACGTCGGAAAATTCACCCTCGAAGGTCGCGGCTGCCGACCAGCCGTTCATCCAGTTCAATTCGGCAGACGCAGTGGTGAGCGCGGCATCATGTGCTGGCGCCGCGCCGCCTACGACAAAGGACGCGCCGGGCAGCGCCTGGAAGGTCGCAGCGATATTGCGATCGGTGTTGAAATCATGCGCCCAGGCAAAGCGGCCGCGCAAGGTGAGCACCGCATCCGGTATCGCGAAGGACTTGTCGGTTCGCACGCCCAATTCGCTGCGCGGCGCCGTGACGGTCTTGGCGCCGTAGGACAAGGCGAACGCACCGACACCGGCCACGACCTGCTCGGCATAGGCCGGGAGATCGAACGTCGTGAACTGTGCGGCGGCATAAGGCGTGACCGCTCCGATCCACGGCGTCGGCAGCCGGTAACCGCCTTCAACGCGGCCCGAGTAAGCATTGGCGTTGAACTCAGCGTGCAATCGATCGAGGCCGGCGCCGATCACGGTGCGATCGGTCGTGATGTCCTGCCAGCCATAGGCGAGCGCGCCCAGGACATAAGCCGCGCCGACGTCGTGGCGCGCGAAGACGCCGGCCTGGAACAGGTCGGAGCGGCCGCTTCCGAGCGAATTGGCGACCGAGAAATTGGTGCCGCCGCCGGCGAGCGTGAAGCCTACGAGCGTGTTCGGCGCGATCCGGTAGTCGGCGCCAACAACCGCGCCGTAGATGCGGCTGGACGTGTTGTTCGATCCGAGCGCGGCGTTGCCATCGGTCGTCTGCGAGCCGCCGAAGCCGGCCGCCCAGACGCTCCAGCGTTGCAAGGCCTGCGCGGGCTGTGGCGCCTTGCGGTACACGGCGGCATAGGCAGCGCGTTCGGCGCGCGATCCGCGCTTCCGCGCCGACGCATAGGCGTTCGCGCCCTCGGCATCATCATCGGCGAACTGCGAGGCGCCCGGCGATGGAGATACATTGTCGCCGCGTCCGGCGATGAACGGATCGGTCATGATCCCCATGAACATGTTCATCGCGTTGAAGGTGGTCTGCTGCGAGCCGGTCGACGTCTCGCCTGAAGCCTGCGTCAACCCAGCCGGCGTTAGGCCGCCGAAAGCGGCGGGGATGCTGCCGCCGGCGTTGAAGAAGCCGGTCAGCACGTTCGCGAGCGCGGCCTGATTGATGTTGAGGCCGGAGGTGGGCGCAAAGTTGAGCGCCAGGTCCAGATAGACGTTGTTGGCGTCATAGTTCAGGCCGGCGCTGACCGAAGGCAGGTTGGTCGTGACTGATGAAGCGAAGGTGCCGCTAACGCCGCCGCTCGCGTTCAGGATCGTGTAGTGCTTCTGCAGGGACGAACTGAGCAAGGACACATTCACCGCCGCGCCGCCCGGTGTCGCAGTGCCGGTGACGTTGGTTCGACCGGCGCCCGCTCCGTCGACCTGCACGAGATAAATCGAGGCAGCCGTGAAGCTGAGGCTGCCCTGCACCGTCAGCGTGCCTGATGTCGCCGTGCCCGGAGCGAGGACGCCGCCGCTGACCACGGTGTTCCCGACGCTGCCGATGCCACCGAGCGTGCCACCATTATTGACCGTCACGTCGCTGGCGAGCGCGCCGTTCACCAGCAAGGTTGCGCCGGCGAAGACGCCGGTGCCGTTCTGATAGGTCTGTGCGTCGGTGATGGTCCACCTGCCGCCCTGCACGTTCAACGCCTGGAAGTTGATGACGTTCGACAGCGTGCCCGAGCCCAGGCCGAACAGGTTGATGGTGTTGGTGCCAACGCCGCCGTCGATCCGGCCGACGATGCTGGAGCCGCCGTACAGATTGAGCGTGTCGTTGCCGCCTTCCATGCTGATGGCGCGGCCGGAGTTGCCGATGATCACGCCGTAGTTGGAGAGAACGTCATCGCCCTCGCCGGCCTGGATCGCCGCGCCGTCGCCGCGAATGAAGCGGGTCGAGCCGGTGCCGGTATAGGTCACGCCATTGAGCGTGCCGACCGAACCGGGATCGGGATTGCCGTTCTGCAGCAGCGTCGTTCCGTTCGGGTCCGGGATCGTGCCATTGCCGATGATGGTGCCGTAGTTGACGATGGTGTCCTTGTCGGCGGCGGTACCGGTCTTGTTCTCGGACCGGATTGCATAGCTGTTGTTGCCGACAATTATGCCGCCGGCATAGTTGATCAGATCAAGGGCGGCCGATCCGCTGCGCGAACCATCGGGATTGGAATCATTATTGACGACGATACCCGCAGCGGCCCCCGATATGGTGCCGTAGTTGCGGATCGTGCCGCCGCCGATCGCAAGGCCTTCGCTGTTGTTGAAGCGGTGGCCATCATCCGCGCCTTTCGCGCCCGTGCCCTGGACGGTGCCGTAGTTCGTCAGCGTGAGCGCGAAGTCGACATCGATGCCGTCGCCGTCGCCGCGCGCCGACGTGGTATCGATCGCACCCGTGATGGTGCCGTAGTTGGTGACGACAGCATTGCCGCCGGACCCGACGCCCGAGCCGTCGTGGCCGATGATGGTGGCGCCGGCCTCGTTGTAGACTGTGATGTTGCTGCCGACGTCGCCGGCGGTGCCGCTCTTGGCGCCGGAGATCAGGCCGCCCGCGTAGTTGTAGACGGTGCCGCTATGCCCGAGCTGCAGGTCGATGCCGTCGGCGCCGGGACGGTCCGTCGGCTCTGGCGCCGAATTGGCGACGATCTGGCCGTAATTGTAGACCGTGAAATTCTGGCCCGGCCGCATCGCGTCGGCATTATCGGAAGTGATAAGGCCGCTGGCACGGTTGGTGATCGTGACCGTCGCAGCGGTCGAGGTCAGGTTGTCGAAGTCGATCGCCTGGCCGGTCGCCGACTTGATGGTGCCGGCGTTGTCGATCGAGAACGATGCCCTCGTGCTCGAATTCGTGCTGCCGGAACCGTTGATCTGGATGGCATCGTCAACCGACTGGATGGTCGCACCGGCATTGTTGACGATCGTGAGCGAGGTGACATTGTCGAGGTTCGTATTCGCGCGAATCGCGCGGGCGGAGGCGTCGATCAATCCGGAATTGGTGATGGTGGTGGTACCCGCACCGATCCGCATCACGTCATTGCCGAGCGCCTTGAGCGTACCGCCGGCTTCGTTCGTGATCGAGAACACCGCTGTATTCGAGGTGACCGAGTTGAAGTCGAACACGCGACCGTTGTTCGTCGACTGGATAGTCCCGAAATTGTCGACCTTGACCGTTCCGCTGGTGAGACCGCCCTGGATCCGGAACGCATCGTTGGACGATGTGAACAGCGCATCCTTGTTGTTGATCAGCGTGAAATTGCCGCTGATCGCGCTGTTGGACGTATCGATGCCGCGCGACGTCGCGGAAATCGTGCCGTCGTTGGTGATGACCACGCCGGGCGAAGCAAGCCCGGTGGTCCATGTGATCGCCGTCCCGATGACCGAGAGCGTGCTTCCATCCGCGACAAAACCGGTATCGTTATTCGAGACCGTCTTCGCGGTCGCCGGATCGTCCGGTGGCACACTGAAGCTTGCAGCTAAGGCAGAACCAAACGCGATAGATGACGCAGCAACAACCAATGCGAGCTTGCTCGCATGGCTCAACAATTCAACTTTCACCACCAGTCCCCTGAAACCTGCGGTTCGCGGCAATCTGGAGTCTGCATGTAACAGTTTGATAACAACGCATTTGCGTGTAAGACATGCGTGGCACTTGTGATATAATTGCAACGAGCGAACATCTCACTTGTCTTCAAAGCCTGAACGACCCGGCGTCGCCGACCAGACGTTGCAACGCGCCGCGTTGGCACTGCAGATGCAGCGGCCCGACGAGGCCGAGCGATTGGCAGCGGCGGTGTTCAAGGCGAACCGCGGCAACGTGGCGGCTGCGGCGCTGCTTGGCCGCGCGCTGATGCTGCAGAACCGCTTCGATGAGGCAATCACTCCGCTGCAGAAGGCCTCGCGTCGCGGCGACGACCCCGCAGCCGAGACCCTGCTCGCCGCCGCGTTCGCGGCCACCGGCCGGCGCGACGACGCGCTCATTCTCCTGCGCCAGGCGATCACGCGACGGCCTGCCTTCCCGCCGGCTTTCCTTGAATATGCCGGCCAGCTCGCATTCGGCGAAAAGATCGACGAGGCGATCGCTGCGCTCGAACAAGGTCTTGCGCTCGCGCCTGGAATCATCGAGCTGCAACTTCGTTTGGCGACGCTTTATATCGGCCGCAACAAGCGCGCCGAGGCGCGCGCGTTGCTGCAGCAGGCGGCGGCCGCCGCGCCTGCGCGCCCCGACGTACTGGCCGAACTCGCGCGCGTGATGGTGCTGGACGGCGACTACGCCGCGGCCGTCGATGTCTTCCGCCGCGCGCTCGCGCTGCGCCCGGATGATGCGCCAACGCGCGCCAATCTTGGCATCTGCCTGATGGAGATGGGTGAGCGCGCCGCCGGCGAGGCAAGCCTGCGCGAAGCCGCGCGCGGCAGGCCGGACATGACCGGTCGCGCGATCATGTCGCTCGCCGCTTCCTCGCACGGCCGCTTCTTCCTGCGCCCCAGCGCCGCGGCGAAATTCCTGACCGGCTAGCGCCCGTACGGACAAATCCGGTTCTGCGCGTCAGAAACTCGTCAATCGCACCATCGCTTGCTTGCGGCGTATGACCGATGAAACGATTGGTCCGAGCAAATGAAATAATTCAGCAACAGCATTTGTGCAAAAGCAATACAATCGGGTGCTCGGCGACAACTGGCGGATATGCCGAGACGCTTTACGATGTGACGCAGCGTTGGGGCGATACTTCGTCCCCGCAATCAGCGATGAGGCAGGTTTTCGGTGAGCAGCTTACGAAACATCATCGACGTTCATTCGCATCCCATTCTGCCTATTGGCAAAAAATTACCCGTCGGCTCGCCGGACAAGATGCCTCAGTGGTCGGTCGAACGCGCGCTAGCTTTTATGCAGGAACACGGCATAGCCGCTTGCATTCTCTCAATCCCGGATGCGGCCAACTACGCAACGGGCAACGATGGACGTGATATCTCGAGACGAATAAACGAAACCTTGGCAGACATTGTCTCGCGATATCCAAGCAGATTCGGAGCGCTCGCCACCATACCCGGCTTGGACGCTGAGGCAGCGTTGGCCGAGATTGAGTATGCGCTGGATACACTGAAAATGGACGGTGTCGCGACGTCAACAAGCATCAATGACGTGTATCTCGGCGACCGGCTATTTGATCCTTGGTTCGCAGAGCTGGATCGGCGGGGCGCAACCCTGTTTGCGCACCCCACGTTCACGAAGGCGTCACAACCCGTGCTGAATGGCTTGAACCCGAGCGTGCTTGAATTTGCGTTTGATACCACGCGCATGGTCACGAACTTGGTCGTTACCGGCACCAAGAAACGCTTCTCTGACATCAAAATCATTGCGACACACGGCGGCGGCACAATTCCATTTCTCGCGTCAAGGATTCAGATACTTGAACACACGTTTGGAGTGGGACCCGGACTGCTTGAACTTTCCCCACAGGATGTGAAGGACGGTCTTGCCTCATTCTATTATGACTTAACGGGCGCTACGTCCGAGGCTCAACTATTGGCGATTCTAAAGCTCGTTCCGGTCTCTCAATTGTTAATTGGCCTTGATTTTCCTCTGATGCCGCGGTCCAGCTTTGCGCCGGCGCTCGATGACATAGCCGGATATCCACAGTTCGACGCGGATGATTTGCAGAGTCTTTGTTTCGGCAATGCCGGACGATTGTATCCAGCCTTAAGGACGCGGGTGGAGCGACAACGTTAGCGCGAAGCGAGCCCGCGAAGGCATGCGCGACAGACCATGGCCGCTTCTTCCTGCGTCCCAGCGCCGCGGCGAAATTCTTGACAAGCTCGCTTCACGGGGTCGAAAAAACATGTTTCTCGACCCTCGGGGTGGCATCGACAAATCGCGCATTGCTCAAGCGACGCTGGAGCAGTTGGTCAACGAGCCTCATAAGTCGGCGCGATCACGTGAACGCGGCCGCTCAAACCCATCCCAGTTCCTTCAGTGCCAAGCCTGAATGCCATATCTTCGTCATATGGCTGATCTTGTCGCCAGTAAATTGCATCACGTAGACGTAATCCGAATTCGTCTTTTTGCCGGTCGGCTCACATGGACCACCGGGGCCGGTATGGGTGCCCGAGAAGACGGCATAGGCTGCGACGTTGTTTCGTTCGGTATCGGTCGCGAAGGATTTCACCTGATAGCTGCCGTCAGGCAAAGTGGCCATTACCCCCTTCATCCAGTCAGTATATTCCGCGAGAGTCTTGATACCGGCAAGCGGTTCGGCCTGAGCGGCGAAGCTCGCATCTGGGGCACAGTAGATCTTGCAGATCTCCCAACCCTTTCCAGTTTCGCAAGCGGCAAAGAAATCCTTGGCAATTGCCGTGATCGACGCCATGGCTGCTTCCCCTGTGTGCGTGGACGGAATGTCTCTTTTAGCACTTCGGCCATGTTGCTGGCCGCGAACAAATCGAGGTCGATCAGCGTTTCGCGACTTTGTCGTACGTTGCAATGATGCGCTTCAAATCGTCATATTCATTGCATTGTATCAGGCAGATTCGTTCGAGAGCCGCGAGATGCTCATTGGCTTTGGCAGGATCACCTTGGGTCAAGTAGGCTTCACCCAAATGTTCATGTGCGCTGCGGTGCCGGGGATTTAACGCCAGCGCCTGCTGAAAATGCCGGATTGCCGGATCGAACTGCCGCAGGCGCCGATAGGCGTAACCAAGGTAGTTCTGAATATCGGCATTGCGGGCGTCACGGAGCGCAGCTGATGTAAGCGCCTTGATTGCTTCGTTCCACTCGCTCGCGACGATCGCTCGTTTTCCGGCCGCGAAATCCGGATCGAGCACCGCCCAATCCGCAGTCTCTACCATCGATCCCATGGTCGAGCAGATCGGCCAGGCGTCAACCGCGAGCGCCGCCTCGGACTTGGCACCGTCTCCGCGAGCGGCTTTCACCTGATCATGCCGACCGGATGTGGTCAGGAGATACGCCGCCACCACCGCGGTCATCACGCCCATCACGGCGGCGATTAGGATTGATCGCATCATGGTCGTTATGCCGGTTAGTCGGCTACCGCACATCCGCGCGCGGCAACCGTTCTATTCATTCTCTGCCTCGTTAGTCTCATTGCTGCATCAAGGATGCCTTGGCCTCGCGGATCTCCACCCGATCCGTGTCCGCGTCTTTCGTCATCTCGGCAAGCTTCCGGAAATAGCGCGCGGCTTTCTCCGGCTGATTTATCGCCTTCGCCGCGGTAGCTGCACCGTACAAGCTGCGAAGCCGATTGGGCGCCGACACCAGAGACGTCTCGTACTCCGTCAGCGCTGCTCCCGGTTGCTGCTGTTGAATCAGCAGGTCACCCAACAATTCCCGCATCGGATACAGCCGGTTCTCCATCGCGATGTGCTTTTCGCTGTCATCCTCCAGGTCTGCCGCCGTTCGCATCAGCTTCAGCGACCTCTCCTTCTCCCCCTTGGCTTGCGCAATCCAGGCCGATGCAGCCAACATCTGGATTTCGACTTGGCTCGCCCAATAGGACTGACTTGCGTTGTCCAGCGCAGCGTGAAGCTCCTTAAGTTTGGCAACCTCGCGCTCGGCAGCGGCAAGGTCGCCGCTGCGGGCCGATCCCATGGCGCGGGCAAAATAGGTGATGGCCTCCGCCTGTGGAAATTGGCTGCCTCTCGGCTCAAGCGCTGCCGCTTCCGTCCATGCCTGACGTTCCAACGCAAAGCGCGCCGGCACCGCGGCAAGGGCGGTATAGCTGGCGAGGTAGTCAAACCCGAGCTTCTTTATCGCATTGCTCTCGTCGCGTAGCTGCTTGGCCGGCCCCTCCTGTCCCATTTGCAGCAGGGCGTACTCCATGAAATCCAGATGGTGCGGCTGGCCTGGATGTGCCGCCCCAGGCCAGAGCTTGGCGGCTTGCGCTTCGGCGAGCGCCAGCGATTTCGTGTTCGATGCGATGGATTGCGTCCACATCCCGAGCATTGAATAGGTGTGCGAAGGCATGTGCTGGGCATGCTGAGACGCGGGGGCGACCTCGGCATATCTGTTGGCGGCATCAAGACCGCGCTGCGCAAGCGTCGGGTAATCGTAGGTGTGGATCATGTAGTGCAGCACGCCCGGATGCTCCGGCAGTTTCGCCTCGACCGTTTCAAGGATCGTGCCGGCCTTGAGCTGATTGGCGAAGGTCTTGTCGCTGTGCAGGGCCGTCTCGTTGAGGGCGAGCGCATAGAAAATAGCCGCCTCCGGATCATCCGGATATTTCTGCATCAGCGCTTCCATCGCCTTTTCGTAGGCAAGCCCGCGCTTGGTCTGATCGACTTTGTCAAAGTCCTTGTAGTAGACTTCGATCGCGTCGAGCCAGTCGCGCTCGCGCTCGGTCTTGGCACCGATCGCCTTGCCCTTCTCCACCGCCTCCCATCCACTCTTCAAAGCGGTGGCGGTGAGCGGCAGGATCAATGGATTGGGACGGCTGCTTATGGCGATGCCCCAGTAAGCAATGGCACATTGCGGATCGGCGGTCGCCGCTTCGGTAAAAACCTGGATGCTGTCCGGATAAAAAAATGAATGCACCATCGCCAGGCCGCGATCGAATTTCTCTTGCGCCTGCGGCGTGCACGAGGTCTCGAAGTGCACGCGGCCAAGTCCTTGCGCCCAGGCCGCGGTGGCGAAGGTGCTCGCCAACAGCGCTGTGACGAACGTTCCCAAATTCGGTCTCATGGCGCTCTCTCCTTTGGGTCGAAATAGCAGTTTCAGCGCAATCACCGCCGTGCGGTCGTGCGCAGTGCAAATGCTCAGTGAGAGACCGGCATAAAAAGGATTGTCGGTTTTAGGAGCGTGCGATGCCTGCCGACAGCATCTTTCGCTGCCCATTCGGCTCTAACGGAGACGTCGGCAAATCCCGTCTCGAAAGGCAGCTCTAAGCAAAGGAGGGTACACGATCTCGCGCCCAGCCAAAAGAGGCCGTATGCGGAGCCCGGCACGGCAGATCTGGCCGAAACTGACGGCCGAGATATCCGTTGGAGGTCAAAAAGCGAAGTGGGCACGGGCATCTTGGGATATCTGCTGGATCATGATCCGATTCCGTCCAATCGGATCATGATCTAATCCCTCAGCCGGCTTGAAACACCTCGTCAGGCAGGCGTCCCAAGTCTTCGAACTCGACCAATCGATCGTCTACAAAGGTGAAGGCGGCGAACGATCCCTTTGCACGTATCTCGACGATGACACGCGATGCGGGCTGGCTGTTAAAGACATAGTCGACATGCAGCTTCGTTTCGCCATAAAGCGCTTGGACATCGGCAATCGCCATGCCCGCCCGTGGTCCCTCGAACGAGTCGCGCGGCTGAGGTACTGCAGGCAAGCGAACCTGAAAGATGTCTTGCGGAATGTGTCGTCCGAGCGTCTTGGCGATCACCCGGTCGGCGGCGAAGAATACGCTCACTTCCGGTTCGCCAAGAATATCGTACACCCATTGATCCAGCTTGATACCAAAAAAGGTGTAATGGCGGATGCGGCTCGGCTCTCCGAGTGAGCGTCGCACGGCGGTGCTCGCCATGCCCGGCCAAGCCTTTCGGCTGATCAGGGGAAGGTCACTCTTTTCGACTTGAAAGACGTCCAACTTGACGTGCGACACTTTCCCGTCCGAAAGGGTGACCGTGCTGGGAATCGCTCCAAAGAACTCGAGCTTTCGCCGGCTGATCCCGCCGGAATCGTAACCTACAACTCGGGCTGGTTCGCCCATGATGCGGATCACTTCCTGCTCCGTCATGCCAAGATGAAGTTGACCGGCGGGGACGGTGATGAACTCGACATGCGGCGGCTTTGGTGCGTCGGATTGGGCGGCCGCAGCCAGCAAGGCTATCGAAATATCGAAAAAGACCGCCATGGCGGCTGTAATGAAAAGCTTCAATTGCATTGTACACTCCGTCGGCAAATGAGGGGTAGGAGGATTACTGTCTCGACGAACTCGTCGTTTCGTCCGGCTCAGCCTCTGCTTCGACCGCGTAAGAGGCGGTAGAAGGAGCGGCGATGGAGTAAAGTTCGGCGGCATGCACCGCAAAGCCCTCGATCACGAATGCGAACACCGACGACCAGAACGCGTTGACCAGCCGGCGCCTTGTTCTTTTCAGTGCTGGAAGCGAATTCGCGCGGGGCGCCGCGGATTGCGGCGACGCCATTGCGTCGCTGGTCGAATTCTCTCCGGTCGCGATCTGCTCGGTGATGTAGGCGGCATCCTCGCTCACACCGTAGATCAGGCCCGACTTCGCGGTGTGAAGCCATGGAAGGCCGACAAAGAACAATCCCGGATAGGCCGTGACACCGCGCGTCTGACGAGGATACCCGTCGCCGTCGGTGACCGGCAGTTTGATCATCGAGAAGTCGAAGCCATAGCCTGTCGCCCAGATCACGTTGGTAATGCCGGCAACCCTCAGATCGAGCTCAGATAGCAACGGCTGCTCAAATCCATCGCGCAGAACCGGCAGTTCTTCTTCCGGCACCACCATTCCCGTCCTGGCGACGTAGTCGTCCACGGCGGTCACAAAATCCGCTTCGGCCCGGTCGGCTGCGGCCAGATTGTCGTGCAGGTCCGGCGCGAGCTTGATGACGCCATCGTCGATGCTATGGAGGCGGCCGAGCAGCCCGACGCCATCACGTGCAAATTGATGCAGATTGAGCGTATGGCCGCCCTTGGTCCCCGATATATGCGGCTTGCCGCCGAATTTGGCCTGCGGCGACGGCAGTTCGCTTACCTTGCGATCGTAGTGGCCGAGTCGAGCGAACCACCAGTTTGCATCTTTCCCGCGGTAACGCCGCGGCGTCCGGCCGGCGCGGCCGACCGCGAGGTAGACCTTCCGCCCCGATTCATAGAGCTCTTCGGCGATCTGGGCACCCGATTGTGCGCTTCCAACCACCAGCACAGCGCCGGATATGAGCTGGTCTGGATTGCGATAGGCGTCGGAATGAAGCTGCCCGATGTGGGATGGAAAATTGCGGCTTGGAGCCGGGATCTTCGGCGTTTGATGGAGGCCAGTGGCCACGATGACATTGCGCGCCCGGATCGACTCGCGATCCTGGATCCCAACGAGATATTCACCGCTTTCTCGGTCGCGTTCGATCCGCTTGACGCGCATGCCATAGCGCACGGGCAAGCGTCGTGCGAACTCTTCAAAATACGCTACGACTTCATTGCGGGACATGAATCCATCGGGATCGTCTTCCGCGTATTGCACGCCGGGCAAACGCGACTGCCAGCGCGGTGTATTCAGCGCAAAAGAATCCCAGCGATGGCTGCGCCATGCGTGGCCTGGCCGATCGGCCTGTTCGAGGACGACATGGTCCTGGGATCGTCTGTTCAGATAGTAGCTGACGGCTAGACCCGCCTGCCCTCCGCCCACGACGACGGTGTTCACTGCTGTGGTCATCGACTTTCTCCTGGTCTCGCGGGAACGGCTTGCCCGCTGAATTGCTCTTCGTGACGCGGAGGTGTTGTCGACAACCGGCTGCAATAAGACGGCGGATCGGCATATGATTGTTCACAAACCGTGATAAATCGCAGGAGGCGCACATGGATCGGATGGCGAGCATGGCGGTCTTCACGAAGGTGGTCGGGACCGGCAGCTTCTCGGCGGCGGCGCGGGAGATGAAGCTATCCCAGGCGTCGGTGACCAAGCAGATCCAGGAGTTGGAGGGCTGGCTTGGCGTGCGCCTGCTTAATCGCACAACCCGGCGTTTGAGCCTCACCGAGATCGGTACCGGGTTCTACGAACGCTGCACGCGCATTCTCGCCGCGATCGAGGAAGCGAGAAGTGCTGCCGGCGCACTCCAGTCGACGCCCCGCGGGCGCTTGCGGATTAACGCTCCCGTCTCGTTCGGCTTGCTCCACCTTGCGCCCGTCGTGACTGAATTCCTGAGACTTTATCCCGACGTTTCGGTTGAGATGCTCGTCAACGACCGAGTGGTCGACCTGCTGGAGGGGAAGTTCGACGTCGGCGTGCGCATCGGGCGTCTCCGTGACTCGAGCCTGATTGCCCGGCGGATCGCACCGATCCGGCTTGCCGTCTGCGCCGCGCCGGAATACCTCGCGCGGCATGGCGTACCGCAGACGCCGGATGATCTCGTGAACCACAATTGCCTGGAATACACCTATTTCGAGAGCCGCGGCGAATGGCGCCTCCTCGATCCCGCGGGCACTGAGATCGTCGTTCCAGTCTCGGGCCGGTATCTTGCGAACAACGCCGACGTGCTGCGCTCCACAGCCATTGCCGGCGGCGGGATCATCTTGGTCCCCACCTTCCTCGTCGGCGGCGACCTGCGATCGGGCCGCCTCGTTCGTTTATTGCCCCATTATCCGCCGCCGGAACAGGCGCTCTATGCTTTGTATCCGCCTGGTCGACATCTCTCGGCCAAGGTACGGAGTTTTGTGGACTTTCTGGTCGTTCGCTTTGGCGGCCGGCCGACGTGGGACGATACCTGATCAGAGGCGAATAGCTCGGTCTTGGCGCCAAGAGGATTGGAACAAGTCGCCTTTGCGTCAAGAAGCGACGTTGCGGCTCACCCGGCACTCGGTCCGCTGTACATTTGAAAGCGGACATCGCAGGCCCAACGAGCAGGTCTGCTTACCAGCGGCTCGGCTTCGAGGTGCTGGGCGTCATACGCGTGGGAGATTCGCCGCCTATGGCGCCGATGCTGCGGCCCGCACGCTAGCGCATGATCCGGAAAAGTGGAAACCGGTTTTCCCTCGCGCCAAACGCGAAGCGTTTGCGCGGAGATCATGCTCAAACAAAGAGATGAGATCATGATCCGATTCCGTCCATCGGATCATGATCTACGGCCGCCTTTCGAATAGCCGATCACGGTCAAGCGCTTCTGCTTTTCGCTGGGATGCAACTGATCGTCCATCTGAGAGCGGCTCCGTTTTCATGCACTAGGTGATTTCCCCTATGAAAGCGGCTTCACGCGCACGCGTGCTTATCGTCATGTTAGAATCATTCCAATCAACGGTGGCCTTCGCCGTCCTCGCGCGCGCAAATTCGAACAATTCAAAATTTCGGAGGTGGAATTGCACCGTTCGCCTCGTGTTTAAGTGTTGGTCGCCGCGCGCCATGAAGCTCGCGGCCAACAAGATTATTGGGGCGTAGAGAAACATGATGAGAGTATCGCAGGCGAGGCTTCGGCTATTTGCCTCGGCTAGCTATGTCGCGTTCTGTCTGTCCATCGGCGCAGCGGACGCACAGGCGCAGACAGCACCGAGCCAAGGGGGAGCATCCTCTCTGCCTGCAGTTACAGTCGACCCGCCAGAGACGCGACGACGTCCTGGGTCGCCGGCCGCGCGCACGTCCACGAACGCAGGACGGACGCGGCGGACACAAGCCGCACGCCGGAACGAAACGGCACCGGCCACAAACCCGCCCCCAGCGCCCAGTTTCGGCCCGAGCCAGGATGCCCGCACCGGCACGGTCGGCGTCTATGCCAACAGCACGTCGGTCGCCACGAAGACGAACACACCTTTGATCGACATCCCGCAGTCCGTCAGCGTCCTGACCAAGGAGTTCATCCAGGACCAAGGCTTTCAGACCCTGACGGATGTGACGCGATATGTGCCGGGGGTCGCGATCCACCAGGGCGAAGGCAATCGCGACGAGCTTGTCATTCGCGGCGTGGACTCCAGCGCGAACTTTTATGTCAATGGCTTCCGCGACGACGTGCAGTATTTCCGCGACCTCTACAACGCCCAGAGCGTCGAGGTGCTGAAAGGGCCGAGCGCACTGACCTTCGGACGTGGTGCCGGCGGCGGTCTCGTGAACCGGACGCTGAAGGAGGCAGACGGCACGAGAATTTACCAAGCGACGGCGCAGACCGGCTCCTACAACGACAGGCGCCTGTCGCTCGATGCGGGACAAGCCGTGAACGAGAACGTCGCCGTACGGCTGAACACCTTCTACGAGAACAGCAATACGTTCCGCGACTATGGTCACTTCGAGCGATACGGCTTCAATCCGACCGTGACGCTGAAGCCGACCGACGACACAAAGATCAAGCTGAGCTACGAATACTACCACGATGAGCGTCTTGCGGATCGCGGTAACCCGTCGCTCGGCATTCCAGGCGGCGCCACGCGCTTCACCCCGACGGTACCGTTCGCGCCCAATGGCGATCTGACGACGTTCTACGGCAGCCCAATCTACAACCAAGCAAGGGTTGACGTGCAGACCGGCATTGCCGTGATCGAGCATGATTTCGGCAACGGACTGACGGCAAAGAACTCCACGCTCTACGCCGACTACAACCGTGGCTATCGCAACGTCTATCCCGGTGGCACGGGCGGCGGTCCAGGCGGCGGCGCGGTGACGCCGGATCTTACACAGGTGTCGCTCAACGCGTACCAGAACGACACCCCCCGCGAGAACGTCTTCAACCAAACCGATTTCGTGTACAAGACGGCGACGGGACCAGTCTTTCATACCGTCGCGTTCGGCACCGAATTTGGTCGAGAGACCGGCCTGTCCAGGCGCGACTCCGGCATCTTCCCCAACAACGGGAACAGGGCTTTCGACGTCGTCAATCCATTCAACCCGACTTATTTCGGACCGGTGCTGTTCACCCACCTTCCGAGCGACGCCAACAGCAAATACCGGCTGAATATCGCCTCAGGCTATGTGCAAGACCAGATCGAGGCGACCCGCTGGCTGCAATTCTTCCTCGGCGCCCGCTACGACAGCTTTGACCTGTCGGCGTTCGATTTCAATACCAACATCAACCGCAGCAGGGTCGACGAGAAGGTCTCTCCGCGCGTTGCGATTATCGTGAAGCCAATCGACAACCTTTCCGTCTACACCGCCTACAGCACCTCCTTTTTGCCCGCGTCCGGAGACCAGTTCAGCGCGCTGAGCCCGGGGACACTGATCTTGCAGCCGCAGAAATTCGAGAACACCGAGGTCGGGGTCAAATGGAACATCCAGCCCAAGCTGCTGTTCACGGCGGCCCTGTATGAACTCAATCGTACGAATGTGCCGATTGCCGATCCCAACAACCCTGGCTTCTTCTTCGCCAACGGCGCCAACCAGATCCGCGGTTTCGAGACTGCGGTCACGGGTTACGTAACGCCCGATTGGCAAACAGTTTTCGGCTACGCTTATACCGACGCGCGCGTCACCAGCGCGACTTCGTCAACGATCGTGCCCGGCAATCGCGTGCAGCTCGTGCCCTTCAATCAGTTCGCCTGGTGGAACAAGTATCAGATCGATCAGCGATGGGCTGCTTCTCTCGGCATCATTTACTTCTCGGATTCCTTTGCCTCGTCCGACGATACTGTGCGGCTGCCGGGCTTCTGGCGTTTTGATGCCGGCCTGTTTGCAAAGATCGACGAGACATGGAGCGCTCAGCTCAATGTCGAGAACATCTTCAACACGGGCTACTGGGCGACCGCCGACGGCAACAACAACATCTCGCCGGGCCAGGGTCGCACGATCCGCGTGCTGGCGCGGGCGAGGTTTTAGGTTCGCTGCCGGTCGCATCGTGTTCACAGCCGGAATCCCGGCCGCGCCGCATAGCGGTCGGCCGGGGTGTGCACGGCTCCTGTGCAACGCACACACGTTTGTACCAGCGAATCGGCGGGGCGTTGTGATAATATTGGCTCACAATCACGAGGAGTATCCAGATGCCCGAAGCGGAGATTGGCTGGATTGCAGCAATCATAATTGGTGGCTTGGCCGGTTGGTTCGCCGAGATGTTCATGAAGTCCGGCACCGGCATTCTGATGAACATCATCCTTGGTATCGTTGGCGCCGCGTTGGCAAACTGGCTGCTCGGCCTGTTTGGCGTCGCGCTCGGCGGATGGATCGGCTACTTGATCGCCGGATTCATCGGCGCCTGCATCATCATCTTCCTGTGGCGGGCGATCCGGGGCCGCACTGTTTAGACGCCAGGGCTTCGGTTCTGGTTGAATCAGAACCGAGTTCTGGATTCGTCTTTTGACGCGTTTCCTTCACGCGAACGGGCATCCACTTCGCTCGAAAGCGCTCCAGCTCTGCATCTGAACAACTAAAAATCGTTCTACGCGGCACTTAAGGGAGGATTTCGTGGAGCAGATTCTTATCAATCTGGTGGCGGGTGCGATCGGCGGAAACGCGGCCGGAAAGGCGTCCCAGAACTTTGATTTGGGCACGCTGGGCAACACGATCGCCGGCCTCGTCGGCGGCGGCGTTCTCGGTCAGATCATCACGCTCGTATGGCCGGCGATCGCCACATCGATCCAGAGCGGGAATTTCGACATTGGGTCAATCATTGCCCAGGTGGTCGGTGGCGGCGCAGGTGGTGCGATCCTCACGGCCATCGTCGGAGCGATCAAGAACCGATCCTAGAGCATGATCCGGAAAAGTGGAAACCGGTTTTCCGAAAAGATCATGCTCAAATAAAGATATCTCAGGCCGACGACGAAGGCGCGCTATTCTTCTGGCGACAGACGGACAATCTGGCGCCCGCCATTCATCACCTTGAGATTGTTGACGTACTCCTCAGGACGCTGCCAGCGGTGAGGTACTTTCAATCCCATGAAGCTTGCGATTTCGCCGATGAAGCCAGTGCAATTGAATGTTTCCGCGTTCCAGACCGGTGAATCCGCCTGCAACTTCTTGATGTATGCGAAAACCCGTTTTGCGTCCGCCTCATTCAGGTAAACCCGATAGCTCGCGGTCAGGTAGTCCGGATCAAGATCGCCATAGCTTGCCCCGGTCTCGGACGGCACCACCGTCAAATGACCGAGTATATAGGCAAAGGTTTCTCCCGCTGGGGTCAGGCCCGCGACGTCAACCGCCCGCTCGCTTGTCTTTCCATACCAGACGAAAGCATGTCCCCAACTCGCCGCCGTTCTGGCTCTGAAGTCGACGTAATACGGGCCCATTGCGGCGCTAGACGCCGACTTTCGTGTCGACCGTGGCGCCGGTTGCGATTCAACGGCCGCGTCACTGGAAACAAGCGCATTCGCATTGGCGGTGTGCTTGTAGGCCTCCCGTTTCTGGGAAGTGGCGCGTTCCGAGCTGGCGCGAGCGTCAGCTTCCTGAGCAGAAGCCGATTGGACTGTGGCCGGGAGCAAAACAGCGAGAGTTAATCCCGCAAGTAAGCATCGTCCTGATCTCGTCAGGCTGTTTACCACGCTTTGCCCCCTTAACCGTCAACGGTAAAGCTCAGATTGAACGAGCCGAGTCAGTATCGCGTCAGTAGCGCGGCGCGACAATAGGCGTCTTGCCGACGGGGGTCTTCCCGACCGGGGTCTTGCCAATCGGCATCTTGCCGATGGGAGCCGCCGGATAGGCGGGCACGGGCTCTCGGCGCGGAAGGTCGGCCGCGCTGGCGGCGGTCACCAGAGCAAAGGTTGCGCCTACTGCAATCACGATTTTCTTCACGGTACTTCTCCCCAACTTAGAAAGAACCAGGCGGTAACCTGCGCTCCTCCCGACCATGCACGGCGGAATGCGACCTCAGTGCGGCAGATCGAACCCGTTGGAGCAATTGGTCCACAGTGCGGCACATATGACACACCCCTGATGCCATTCTCACGTGGGCAACGCGCGGTTGCGACATTCACGTAACGGTGAACGTGACGATTGGAGGGATTTCTGATCATTGGGTGCCTCCAGATGAATGGAGGTTCGGAATGCCCCCCTACGCGGTCCTCGCGCTCGCTATTGTTGTCGAAGTTGTCGCAACGAGCGCGATGAAGACATCCGCGGGATTTACCAGGCTCGGCCCTTCTCTGTTGGTGGTAGCAGGCTACGCTGTCGCCTTCGTGTTGCTCGCCAAAACCCTTGATCGCATACCGCTCGGCATCGCCTACGCTGTTTGGGCAGGCGGCGGTATCGTACTGGTCGCGCTCATTGCGTGGGCGATCTACGGACAGCGCCCCGACTTTGCGGGCTTCGTCGGGATGGGCCTGATCGTGGCGGGCGTCCTGGTTCTGAACCTTCTGTCCAAGACATCCGTCCACTGACCGGCTAGAGCATATTCGGTTCTGATTGAATCAGAACCGAAGCTCTCCATTCTTTTTTTGACGCGTTTTCTTCACGCGAACCGGTACCCACTTCGCTCGAAAACGCTCTAGGAGCGTAGAACCTCTACACTTCGAGCCATTCCTTGCGAACGGCTTCGTTGGCCCTGAGCTCGTCGGGCGTGCCTTCGAACACGATGCGGCCATGGCCCATGATGTAGACCCGGTGCGAAATCCTGAGCGCGATGGACAGCTTTTGCTCGACCAGCAGGATAGCAACGCCCGCCTTCGCGATATGAGCGATCAGGTCACCGACCTGCTGCACGATCAGCGGGGCCAGTCCTTCCGTGGGCTCATCGATCATGATGAGCTCGGGGTCGCCCATCAGCGTCCGGCAGGTGGTCAGCATCTGCTTCTCGCCGCCAGAGAGCACGCCGGCGGGCGTATCGGCGCGCGCCGCGAGGTTGGGGAACATGTCGAGCATGTCCTGCAGCCGCCATTTGCCGGGCCGACGCGTGTTCTTGATGCCGAGCAGGAGATTCTGACGAACCGTCAGCCCGGGGAAGATATCGCGGTGCTCCGGCACATAGCCGAGCCCCAGGCGCGCGATCTTGTGGCTCGGCAGCCCGGCGATCTCCTGCCCCTTTAAGCGAATCGTCCCCTGAGGCGGCACCTCGCCCATGATCGCCTTGACCGTGGTGGAGCGGCCGACGCCGTTGCGGCCAAGCAGGCTCACCACTTCGCCAGCCGAGATGGAAAGGTCGACCCCTTGGAGGATGTGGCTCTTGCCGTAATAGGCGTGCAGATCCCTGACCACGAGCATCAATGCGCCTCTTCGCCGAGATAGGCTTCCTTGACCTTCGGGTTGGCCCGGATCTCCTCGGGTGTGCCGGAGGCGATGATATGGCCGTAGACCAGCACCGAGATGCGGTCTGCAAGACCGAACACCACACTCATATCGTGTTCGACGATTACGAGCGTACGCCCTTCGGTGAGGCGGCGGATCAGGGCGACGGCGCGTTCGGTCTCCGCGTGGCTCATGCCCGCGGTCGGCTCGTCCAGCATGATGACGTTGGCGCCGCCTGCGATGGTGATGCCGATCTCGAGTTCGCGCTGCTCGGCATAGGTGAGAAGCCCTGCCGGCACATCGCGACGGTGGCTCAGGTGGATGTCCTCGAGGATCTCGGCGGTGCGTCGCCGCACCTCCGGCAGGTCGTCCACGTTCTTCCAGAACGCATAGCGATGGCCGGTGGCCCAAAGCACGGCGCAGCGAACATTCTCCCACACCGTCATGCGGGCGAACACGTTGGTCACCTGGAACGAACGCGACAGGCCGCGCCGATTGATCTCGAACGGCCGCAGTCCCGAGATCACATCGCCATTCAGCCGGATCTCACCCGAGCTCGGGCTGAGATAGCCGCTGATCAGGTTGAAGGTCGTGGACTTGCCGGCGCCGTTGGGACCGATGATGGCGTGGCGCTCACCCTGCGCGACACTCAGGTTGAGGTCCTGAATGATGCTCACATTGCCGAAGTGCTTTTCGACGGCACGAACTTCGATGGCTGGCGTCACGCGAGATACCCCCGGTCACGGGCGATGCTGGCGGCACGGTCCCAGGCCTCGGCGATGCGCCGCCAGGTGATACGGGCGACGATGAAGCCGCCGACCACAAGGACGGCCGCTATGCCCCAGGTCGCGGGCGCAGTGGTGTTAAAGGGGATGCCGAGAAGCTTGACGATGTTGCCTTCGCCGCCGGTGACCGTGTAGCGCGCCACCGTCTCGATCGACAGGATGACGCCGCAGGCCAGCGCCAGCGTCGGGAGTGCGGCGACCAGATAGGACGGGATCACCATGCCGAGCGTCCTGGCGCGGATCAGCGGCCGGTGCATCATCAGAAGGCCGGCGATGCCGCCCGGGGCGAACATCACGATACCGATGAAGATGATGCCGAAATAGAGCTGCCACACGCTGGTCACGCTGGTCAGCCCGAGTTGCAGATAGGTCACGAGGATCGCGCCCAGGATCGGACCGAAGAAGTAGGAGGCGCCGCCGATGAAGGTCGCGAACAGCACCATGCCGGACTGCACCGCGCCGAGATAGGCGGAGTTCGCGATCTCGAAATTGACGGCGGCGAGACCACCCGCGATGCCGGCAAAGAAGCCGGCAAAGCAGTAGGCGAGATAGCGGACGACGTGAGGATCGTAGCCGATGAACTCGACCCGCCCGGGATTGTCGCGGACCGCGTTGCAGATGCGCCCCAGCGGCGTGCGGGTGAGCGCGTACATCGCCATCGCCGACACCAGCACCCAGAATGCGATCAGATAATAGACCTGGATTTGCGGGCCGAAGGTCCAGCCGAAGATAGGCGGCAATGCCGTGCGATCGGTGCTGATCCCGGATTCGCCGCCGAAGACGCTGCGCAGGATCAGCGACGAGGATGCGACCAGTTCGCCGATGCCGAGCGAGATCATCGCGAACACCGTGCCGGCGCGCCGCGTCATCACCCAGCCGATCAGGAGCGCCAAGCCAAGGCCGCCGATGCCGCCGAGCAGCGGGATCAGGGGGAGGGGGATCGGCCAGCCGTGCGCCGTGGCTGCATTCATCATATGGACGGCGGCAAAGCCGCCGAGGCCGTAATGAACCGCATGACCGAACGACAATAGCCCGGTCTCGCCAAGCAGGATGTTGTAGGACAGCGCGAAGATGATCGCGATGCCGATCAGGCTGAAGGAGGTGAGCGAGCCGCCCGAGGAGAAGATCAAGGGCAATACGACGAGCGCGATCGCAGCGACCACCCACAGCCCGTAGAAGCGCAGGTTTTGGCCGGATGGCTTCGCGGCGACATCAGACGCAGAGGTGACGGTGCTGGTCATGTTTCGCGCGTCCCGAGAAGGCCCATGGGACGGACGATCAGGATGACCACCAGCAGCACATAGGGCAGAACCGGCGCGATCTGGGCGATCGTGACATTCCAGATATCGGTGAGCACCGAAGGCCCGATGCTCGGATCCAGCGGCCCGAACGCGCTGGCGAGCGAACCATTCAGCGCGACCGCGAAGGTCTGCACCAGCCCGATGAAGAGCGAGGCGATGAATGCGCCCGGTAGCGAACCGAGCCCACCGAATACGATGACGACGAAGAGGATGGGGCCGAGCAAGGCGGCCATGTCCGATTGCGTCACCAGCGCCGGACCGGCGATGACGCCGGCGAGACCGGCAAGCGCGCTGCCGACGCCGAACACCAGCATGAAAATGCGCCCGACATTATGGCCGAGATGACCGACCATGTGGGGATGCGTCAGCGCCGCCTGCACGATGAGTCCGACCCTGGTGCGCTTGAGTGCAATCAAGAGCGCGACGAAGATCAGCACCGAGATCGCCAGCATGAAAATCTTGTAGGCGGGATAGTTGGTCGAGAAAATCGTGAAGGCCGGAAAGTCGAGCGCCGCCGGCACCCGATAGTCCACCGGGCTCTTGCCCCAGATCATCGAGACGATTTCTTCGATGGCGAAGGCGAGCCCGAACGTCAAAAGCAATTCGGCGACATGTCCGTGCTTGTGGGTGTTGCGCAGGCCGTAACGCTCGACCGCCATGCCGACCGCGCCCACAAGCAGTGGCGCCAGCACCAGCGCAGGCCAGAACCCGATCCACTTCGTGAGCTGGTAGCCGAAGAACGCGCCCAGCATGTAAAAGCTGGCGTGGGCGAAATTCAGCACGCCCATCATGCTGAAGATCACCGTCAGTCCGCTGGACAACAGGAACAACAGCATCCCGAACAGGACGCCATTGAGCGTAGAAATCACGATCAGCTCAAGCACGGTTCATCCATTAGCATGCCGTGGATTGGTCGAGGCGGTAGCGGATTCACTCCACCTCTCCCGCTTGCGGGGGAGGCGTAGGCCGCCTTCAGGCGGCCGTTCTTAGAAGGACGCCGAAGCAAAGCTTCTGCTATGGCGCCAGCGCCGGGTGGTGGGGCTCTCTCCCCACGGTCGGACAGCGTGAATCGCGGCGACACCCCCACCCCAGCCCTCCCCCGCAAGCGGGAGAGGGAGCGGCCACTCCGGGAAACAGCCTGCGACGCAAACGCCCGTCCCGCTCCGGATTATCCGGAACGGGAGCGGACGCCGCGCGCATCATGGCCGCGTCATCTTGCAAGTGGTCGGCAGCATGGTCTGTGGCGTGTCGATCTTTGCCGCCAGCCGCCAGCCCCAGCCGGTGTTCTCCTCGTCGAACGGCTCCTTCTCGCTGCGGGCGCCGAACGAGGAGATATAGATCGGCTGGAAGAACTGATGGTCGTCCTTGCGCATCACGCCGCTGCCGCCATCGAGCACGTCGAACTTCAGGTCCTCGAGCGCGGCGGCGACCTTCACCGGATCGATCGAGTTGGCTTTTTCGGCGGCGGCCTTGAACATGCGCATCTCGTTCACCGCGCGCGGATACCAGAGCGACAGGCCGACCTTGGCACGGAACGCCTTCTCGAACTCCATCGCTTCCTTGTTGTCCGAGTTCGGGATGCCTTCGCTGATCTGGAACACCTGATGATCGAGATTGGTCTGCTTGATCGCGGTCGGGCCACCGGCGCCGCCGGCGTAATAGGTGTACCAGTTGACCTTGAGCCCGGCATCGGCGGCCGCCTTGAGCAGCAGCGCGAAATCCTGTCCCCAATTGCCGGTCACCACGCTATCGGCGCCCGACGCCTTGATCTTGGCGATATAGGGCGAGAAGTCGGTGACCTTGAGCAGCGGATGCAGCTCGTCGCCGACGACCTGGATGTCGGGCCGCTTCTCTCCCAGCATCTTGCGCGCCTGGGTCCGCACCGACTGGCCGAACGAATAGTCCTGGTTGATCAGGTAAACCTTCTTGATGGCCGCATTGCCCTTCATGTAGTTGGTCAGCGCTTCCATCTTGATGTCCGAGTTGGCATCCCAGCGGAAGTGCCAGAAGCTGCACTTCTCGTTGGTCAGGCTCGGATCGACCGCGGCATAGTTGAAGTAGAGCACTTCCTTGCCGGGGTTGCGCGTGTTGTGCTTGGTAACGAAGTCCGCCAACGCCGCGCCGACCGAGGAGCCGTTGCCCTGGGTGATGTAATGGGCGCCTGCATCAATCGCCTTCTGGGCCTGGATCAGGCTTTCCTGCGGATTGGTCTTGTTGTCGAGCGGTATGATCTCGACCTTGTGGCCGAGAATACCGCCCTTGGCGTTCAGCTCATCGGCCAGATACTGGAACGTCTTCAGCCCGCCTTCGCCGACGCTGGCGCCGCCTCCGGAGAGAGGATCGATGTAGCCGATCTTGACGGTCTCCTGCGCGTAGGCAGCACCACTGAGCATCGGCAGGGCCAGGGCGATGACCCTCGTTATTTTGAGCATTTTTTGTTTCCTCGCTTGCGTGTCTACTCTGGTGCCGGCGTCTGCTGCGCAGCACAATTTCGGCCATACTGAGCAGATTGATCCTACGTTGACAAGTCCGGCGCCGGCCAGATTCCGCTACCGCGGGCAGAATGGCTCACGAGGGATCTAAATGGCGTAGCTCTATCGGTAGTTCGCGTGCCCTGACCTCGCAATCGCTAGATGCGAGCGCCGCGCCACCGCGATCTGATTTACGTCAGCGGCAGCGGTCCAGGCGCGTGCCCCCAGTCTAACTCACGCGCGAAACTGACGTCGGTAGAGGCCGGGTTCGCGATCGATGCGGGTGGTAAGGTCGTGCGCCCGCTGCGTCTCTTCTGCGGTGAACGGCAGGGTGCGCACCGTCCAGTTCTCGCGCTTCACCGGAATGCATTGCGCGATCGGCGTGCCCTTTGGCAGCACGCCGCGAAAATTCACGTCGTGCCAGTAAGCGGGAAAGTGAATCCAGTTGTCGTGATAGCGGTCGCAATCGACGAGGCCCGTCAGCGTGGTGAACGGCAGGTCGGGGCGATTGAACGGATGCGTGAACAGCACCGCATAGCCCTCGGGCGCTTCGATCGTCCAGAGATTGTGGAATTTGATCAGGAAGCGATCGGCCTCGAACAAGGGCGTACCGGTCACCTGGCTCGCATCATGAAATCCGATCGGCGAACGCACGAAGCTGACCGAGCCGCCCGGTGGCAGCTCGTTGTCCCAGGTGATCTCGCCGTTCTCGAATCTGAGATCGCACATCAGCGGGATCAGGAAGCCGGACGTCATGGCATCGACAAAGGGCGGACAGCGCTTGACGGTGTTCTCTTCGCGCAGGTTGAGCGCGTTGAATGCCTGTGCCGGCATCGTCTTCAGCCAGTCCGGCAGCCCAAGTGCGGCCCGGATCGGCGGCGGCAACACGCCCTCCAATTCCGCGGGGCAGCGGAAGGTCAGTGTCTGGGAGAGATCAGTATCGGGCACTTTTCTTGATTATCGTTATGTGCGCTGTCGCTGGTTCGGCGTGCGACGAGGCTGCGCGGATCCGGAAATCCGCGGCATACTGCCACAGCCGGAACCGGACGGAAGATGGCGAGGCGTGAGGCCTGCCATGCGCAGGGCATGCCGAACATGAATTGTCGGTAATGAAATCCGCGGCGGTGCCGTCCGAAAAGCGGTTGGAATTGAAAGTGGCGTAGTCTCCGGGGTGATCAACCTCGAATCACCCGGCGTTGACGCGCCGGGCTGGAGACCACGCCATGACAAGCGTTACCACGAAGGCTT